>DASSCG010000415.1:0-4602 GCA_035697925.1 Pyrinomonadaceae bacterium | reverse complement strand
CGAAATGAAGGGGAACGCAGATGAAGTGGTCGACCTCAACATCAATAATGCTTCGCTTGAAGATGCTGTCCTGCGAATGTCGCCCAACGTGCGCCTTTATGTTCGGGCCGATTTGCATCGCATGGAACGAAGACCATTTCTAATGGTACTTATGCCGCCGAAGAGCTAATAGTTGTCGACACCTATTTAGAAGGACAGAAAGAAAATGCAATCATCAACGCCAGTCCCGGTTAAAGATATCGTGTTCACAGACTTTGAAGGCGGTGAGGCAATTCTCGTCGACTTAAATACTACCAAGTACTACGAACTGAATGAGACCGGGGCACTAATCTGGCGAGGCCTTGAAAACGGCAAAACAATTGAGGACATCGTTTCGGAGATGCAATCCGTCTACGAAGTATCGGCTGAGCACGCACTCGCCAGCGTTGAGACCCTTTTGAATAGTCTCGAGTCCAACAACTTGGTGAAGCGAGTCTGAGAGACGCGCGAGGTTGCTTCTAAGGTTGTTTCTACAACGACATCGATGGTTCATTTTGCTTGCGCTCAACGTCTGGAATTTGTGAGATTAGTGTCCGAAACCATTACGTTGACTAAACCACAGCGATTGTATATTCTGCGCCGTCGGCTATTCCAAATCAGGGCTCGTCATCGAGAAACGACCAACTCTAGCAAGAAAAGTTAGATTTATTTCACAAAGACCATTCCGACCCGTGTGAGGAGATCAGGATGTCGCCCAAAGAAGAAAGTAAGCCCGTAGTTGAGAATGGCTCAGAAAACTCGACGGAAGGTCAAGAACAAATCTCGGTGACAACAAGCAAAAAACCATTTCTCGAACCAACCCTGAGTGTCTCTCTCAATATCCTCGATGCCACGGCGTTCTTCCAGGGGTCCGCAGCCCTCGATGCGGTTGATGTTCAGTAAAAATTAGTTGCTTAACTGCCCGTCCGGAAGTCCTTAATGCAAAAGTGCGAGACCATTCTCGAACCTCTGGTTGAGTCGGTCTCTGAAAGGTTCTATCAGATCGCCGATCGCGTGATATCGGTGCAGACTGATTCGGAGCGAGCGACTCGTTTAGCTGCAGCCTTTCTTAGTGGTTTGCACCTCTCACCGTTAGTTCACAGTAATCGGCCAGCCCATCTACGGTTAAAGATTACGACTCAGGCGCCCCCGGCACTTCCCACGGAAATGCATAGATTTTCAGTGCCAGGCGGGGTCTGTTATAAGAACCACAACGGCTACTATCTGGAAATTAAAGGCTCCAGAGTTTCTGTAGGAGCTAAGGATTCAAACACGGTTGAGGTTTGGTTGGCTGGTAATAGGCAAGCACGCGAATTAATAACTGTAATGGCCTATGCCGTGCCCGCGGCCCTCCGCCGGATAGGACTCTTCGATCTACACGCCGCAGCTTTGATCGAACCAAACAGTAGGTCCTGTTTCGTCTTTCCGGGTACGTCTCAGAGCGGAAAGACGAGTATGAGCATCCGCCTCGCAGCTTCGGGCTGGCATTACTTGTCCGACGATGTGATCGTCTTATCGGAAGCAAAGAACGGCGTTGAAGTCCGGGGACTTCGGCGTCCATTTCAGAGCTCGGCAGATTCGCTAGCTGGGTGTGAGCTTCCCCGGCTCGAAGACGCTTTGGGGGTCACGATTCCAAACGACCCTGAGAAGCGCCGCCTTGAACCCGAGGTTCTGTTCCCCGGACAATTCGCTTCGTCGGCACAACCAGTCGTGCTCTGCTTTCCAGTGATCACAGGCGAGAGCGAGAGTCGACTCGCGGAAATTACGAAGGGCGGCGCAATGTCACGTCTCATTGATATGTGTCCCTGGGCGAATTACGACAAGTCATCTGCGCGTGAGCACTTGCGCGTTCTAAGTGATCTGGTTCGCCAATGCAGGACATTCACACTGCACGCCGGTCGCGATATCTTCGACGATCCCCGCGGCGCTCGCGTACTTCTATCCAGGCTTATTTAAGTTTTATGACTTCTGGCCAACGTTCCATTCCTGCACTTGACCCGTCCACGACTGCTCCGCGGATGAGCATCGAGTTAACCAACATCTGTAATCTCCACTGTAGCTACTGCCTGAGAGACGAGGACGATCTTTATCACAACAAGGCAGAATTCTTCCCGGTGGAGCTATTGCGGAAAGTGGTTCGGCAAGCGAAAGAAACCTATGGTGTCACCAATGTTTCATTCACTGGCGGCGAAGTAACCATCCATCCTCAGTTTGAAGAGGCCGTCACGGCAGTTGCCCAAGAGGGCGTACAGATTAGTTTTGTCACCAATGGCTGGCACTTCGACCGCGTTTACCCGGTGATTTTGAGACACCGCGAAGCGGTTCGAGTAGTTGCCTTTAGTCTTGACGGCGTCACGCGTGAAGCCCACGACCACTGGCGCGGCGAGGGTTCATTCGTACGTGTGGTACGAGCCATCACGCGGTGCTATGCCAGCAACATCCGGTTTATTCTCAAGGTTGGTATCCGTCGTGACACGGTTCCCCAAATTCAGGATATTGCTTTTTTTGCTGCACGACTCGGAGCTGCCGGACTACATTTCGCGCACTTGCTTCCCACATCTGCCGCCACGGAAAAAGAGTCGGCGCTATCTCTTCAGGAACGGCGTGCAGCGGAGCAGGAAATCAGCATAGTTTCCAGTATCTTCAAAATGCCGATAGGTATTGTGACCGGTTACTACAACATAGACCCGTCAGCACCGTGTGCTGCTCTGCTTGGAAAAACTTGCAACGTAGACTTTCACGGGCGATTGAGTCTCTGTTGTAACCTCTCTGGGTTCAGAGGCGCGGTTGAGGAGCAGGAAGTTGTCGC
This sequence comes from Pyrinomonadaceae bacterium, assembly GCA_035697925.1. Classification (GTDB taxonomy): domain Bacteria; phylum Acidobacteriota; class Blastocatellia; order Pyrinomonadales; family Pyrinomonadaceae; genus PSRF01. Next base: position 1,775 of record DASSCG010000415.1, on the reverse strand, counting down.
TGACCTTACTAAGGAAGACTTTGCTGTCGGTTACGAAAGACTGCTGCTGGTGGCCGAACAGCAGAATGAGAGAAGGCGTCAAGCGCTGGCAGATTTCGACGCTCGCGGCAGTGAGGTCGATCTTTATACCAGTTCGCCCTGCCTATTTTGTTTACAGTCTTTCGGTAAAACTCCCTGGCGTACCGCTGCCAGTACTGCCGACTTGCTACCGCGCTCATTACCAGTGATTCAAACTCCCGCCAGCGCAACCTAAGAATGAGAACTGGTTGGTAGATCGGTGAATAACACACCTGAATTTTGTCTTCTAACTTGCCTCGCGCGAACGACGTTGAACTCTGACGATAGTGCGAGAGCTGCCGATCTGTTAACAGGGGAATTGCAGTGGGACAAGTTTCTGGCACTCTGCTGGCGCCACGGTTTAATGCCCCTCGTATTCAACCACCTGCGAACCACCTTTGCTGAATTTGTACCACCTACGTCTCTCAGAAGAATCCGGGAAGATTTCCAGCACAATGCTGCCCGCAACGTCCTGCTTGCTACTGAGTTGTGCTGCGTGTTCGAGGAATTTGAAGCTCGTGGCATTGAAACTCTTGCTTACAAAGGCCCGGCGATGGCAATCCAGGTATACGGGGATCTCAGTCTTCGCAGCTTTGTAGATCTCGATCTGCTCATTCGTCCGGACGATGCAGCTTTGGCTGGAAGCGTTCTAACTGCTCGCGGGTATCATCCGCATCTTGATCTCACTCCTGCTCAGGAGCTAATGCTTTTTCGGTCAGAATGTGATCGCGTTTATCTTCGAGAGGGCCGCAACATCGTTCTCGAGTTGCACTGGGCCGTGGCACCGCCGTTCTTCAGGGTGGGAGTTGATATTGAGCAGGTAATGGCGGACGTCGTCCAAATTGAAATGTGTGGCAGCAAGATCAATGTTCCTGCGGCAGAGACGCTTTTGCTGCTTTTATGCGTGAACGGGACCAAAGACTTGTGGACTGTGTTGGAGCCAGTGTCCTCGGTGAACGAGCTGGTCAAACGCTCCCACCACCTGGACTGGGCGCGGGTCATCACGTCGGGACGTGAGGCTGGCGTATTGCGAATGCTCCACATTGGCTTGGCATTGGCGCGCGATATCTTTGACCTTCCTTTACCCGAAAAAATAACCGCCTCGATTGCCGCGGATCGGCGGGTAATACAGCTTGCGAACGAGGCGCGAAGGCGACTCACTGAAAATGAAATGCCTTTACCCGGCCTAATTGAAAAGACAAGTTTTAGAGTTCGGTCGAGAGAGCACACCCTCGACAAACTGCGTTATTGCGCTTTGAGAGCATTGACTCCGACGTACAGGGATTGTTCTACAGAATTACCCGCGTCGCTTTCGTTTCTTTATTATGGCCTTCGACCGTTGCGTTTGCTGCGTGATAGCTTGAAACGTCCTCCAGATAAGGCTGTGGTATGATGCCGCGCACTTAAAGTTAAACTGGTCGAGTAGCATTAAATTCAAGGAGAATTCGTCGCAGTTTCCGCAAACAGGCCGCTGTTTGACTCGCCCTATCAAACGCTAGCCTTTCCGAACTCCAATTAGAAAAGATTTAAATAAAACAGCCCGCAATCGATTCAATGATAACGGGAAGAGACATCATCTACCTCTCCAGCATCGAGTGGAATTTCCTTTGGCAAGGGCACCAGGAAATTGCGCTGCGGCTGGCGGGCGCCGGCAACCGTGTCCTTTATGTCGAGAACACGGGAGTGCGTTCACCGGGACTGCATGACGCTGGACGTGT
>DASSCG010000414.1:0-3411 GCA_035697925.1 Pyrinomonadaceae bacterium | reverse complement strand
CCACGGGGTCGAGGGCTTCAACGATGAGTTCGTAGTCGCCGCGGGCTTCGTAAACGCTTAAGCGGCCACGGGCCCGGACGTGGAGCCCATCTGTTGGGCGAAAGCGTATGCGAGAGTTTGCTGAACGAAAACACTTAGCCCGAAGCTGAGCGCCTTCATCCTTGATGGTGAAATACCAGTGACCGGAGGAATGAGACTTGAAGTTTGAGATCTCGCCTTCCACCCAGACGGACGCGAAGCGTGCCTCTAGGGCATTGCGGACTGCGCTGGTCAACTCTGACACAGTCATTGGTCCGCGCTCGGTTTCGTCAAAGAGGGCTGCGAAGAGTGGTTGGGACATTCGTCTATGGTTCGGTGACCGTGAGCGGTAGTGACCCGATCATTTTCCGTTTGTCATTTGACATTGTTCATTTGTCATTTCTTGCTGAGAACAGAACTGAAATCGTGACGCTTCTGTTGTGAGCAGCTTTGGACCGGACTCTCGGGCCATAAATGACAGATGAAAAATGTCAAATGAAAAATGGAAAATGATCCTTTGCCTACCTCGCGTTCTCAGAGATCCTGAGAACCCTGCCCGAGTTTACGGCGTGGCAACACCAACCACCGGACTCAGCCGCACCGATGCACCGTCACGATTAGCTCGGACACGCACGCGCCGATTGCCCGAAGGTGTTGAGTTCGAGGCGTAGGTAATCGTGTAGGCCGTCCGCAACTGCAACACCACGTCATCGTACGCACGCTGCAAGTCATCCAAACGGCGGATGGGATAGTAGACACCTCCCGAAGCCGCAGCCAGTTTTCGCCCTTCTTCCTCTGCTCGAGTCGTCAAAGTCAGATAGCGACTGCGCAAAGGATCTACGGTTACTTCAGGCTTCGGTACGCTCGCCGCAGGAATCAATCCGGAAGGAACATAGAGAGGATAAACCAGGGCTCCTGATTCGCTCAGCGCCTCCAGCAAAGCAGGAAAAGGAACAAACGACTTGTTATCGTCACCATCGGACATTACCACCACCGCCGTCCGCTCTCCACGAAGCTTCTTAAGTGGATCGGCAAGCACATAAGCCAGCGCGTCATAATATGCGGTGGGCCCACCGGCTTCAATTTCGTCCAACTTTTTCGAAAGCAATCTTCGATCGGTAGTGAAATCTGATATTAGCTGGATGTCATCGCGAAAACTGATGATCGAAATCCGGTCTTGAGGGCTGGCGGTATTGAGAAAATCGCGGGCCGCCTTGCGAATAAAATCAATTCGTTCCTCAACGCTTCCTGACACATCCAATAACAAAACAAGATTGAATGGCTCCTGAGTGGGAACTACATTTGTAACTGGGCGTTCCGTTCCGTTCTCATAGACCGTAAAGTCGCCCGCCTTCATTCCGCCGATTGCGCGACCCTGACGATCAGTGACGCTGGCATTCAAACGCATTAGCTGGGGGGCAACTACAGTTACGACTTGCCCGGGCGGTTGCCGTCGCTGCAGCATAGGTTCCTTTTCAGGTGGCGGCAGAGTCTTTGCGTAGTCACCAAACATCTTCGGCGAAACTTTTCGAATCGCGTCGATTAACTGACTATCTCCGCTGCGAACAATGCCGCGCGCCGCTTCGGTGAGAGGTCGCTGGCTGAGATCACTGGGTACCATCTCCGGATCGACGTTCAGCAATACCACTCCGCGACGAGTGAGAAAATTCAGCTCAACCCGCTCTTCTTTTTTAGCCTTCTGCTCACCGAGCTTTCCTGAGATTGAGAAGAAGCCACCTCGCTTCTCTTTGACTTCAGGGAGCTCAACATCGCTTAGATAACGTGGGCGGCTCGACTGCCAGAGAAATTCGAACTTCACGGCATCGAGCGGTACATCCGCATGAATCGTCCCGGTGTTAGTAGTGACCTCGGCAGACTCAATGTTTCCACTTATGTCTACTGACCCAGCCTCGGTTTCCACCGTCGCTTTAGACCGGAGCGGGATTCGCAGGATGAGATCAATTCGATCCTTCTCTCCCCGGTCACGCACATCAATGCTGATGCTCGCGCCTTTAGGTTCAATTACGACGTCGGTGGAGTCAATCGGGGTGCCTCGTGAGCTGGCTTCGATCGCAACCTTGTTCTTTTGCGTCTCAGCCGCGACGATTTCCACACGACCGCTTAAGTTCTTAACCGATACAGAGACCTTGTCCGGTGTTTCGAGCTCGCGAAGGAAGCTCTGACCCGAGACGGGGAAAAAGGACAGGATCAGAAGACCGATGACAGCGAGGGAGTTAGCCAACTTCTTCTTGTGGGCTGTAAATACGTTTTTCAAGTAAAGCATGGGGTTTAATCTTGCCTAGCAAAATGCCATGGGTCAAGCGGGCTCGTCCGAGTATTCATTCCAATTGTGACGTAAAAGTCAGACAAAGTCCGGGCGCCTGATTTTTAACTGATATTGACTAATACAGAATAACCACGGACAGAGCTTAATTCCGCCCTCTTCGTTAACGAGCTCACGCTTTCCGGTACTGATGGTACGGTTTATTGTCCGAAGCGACTTCTATACTCTCCCGAAGTGATAAAGGCTTTTACCATCTCGGCATTGATGAAGTTGCCGTTGAACTGATTCAACTTATTCAGCCAGAAGTCAAAGCCCGAAAAGTCTGCATCTGGGGCGTTGTCAGGATTGCGACGCAAATAGCCGAAATACTGCATCAGCACAAACGCCTTGTTGAATTCCTGATCTGTCAACGTCGAGTTTTCAGCGACCAGGCGCAGGGCCCGCGCCCGTGCTGCCAGATCTGCGGTATTAACTGCACCGCCAAATTCGTTGATAGCCGCCGATCGCTCCGCGGCAGTCGGGATCACCCCGGCATTCGCAAAGAGCGCGTCGACAAAAGCTGCCGGTGAAAGGCTGGTTGGGTGAAGTGTGGAGAACCGCGTCCGGGCGACAAAATCGGCAAAAAAGGCTTGCGTATTACTCTCCAGATCTTCCTCCCATCCCGTTTGACCGACTACCACATCCCTGCTGATTTCCTGTGTGTCGGGCAAAAATTCGATGAACCTGACCGGTACAGGCAGGCCAGGAAGATTCCCGTAGCCAGCTTTGTAGGTCCGATAAACCAGGTAGCCTGTCTTCTGAAACTCGACAGAGAGGAAGAATGCTGCGGAGACATTGATGCGCTTGATTTCGATGCATGCTGTGTCTGTGCCGCACGAGGTTATTTGATTGGTCCAGAACACCAATCCTGACATATCCGGTTCGCGGTTGAGGAAATCGTGATAGTGCTGGCGGACAAAGTTTTGCGCGTTGTCGATCGGATTGGTGACGGGACTCAGAACCGGATCATTAATTTGCAAAGTGGCATTCGAGGGCACGCCCAGAGGCACTCCCCCCGTCGCATTCGAGAGGGTAAGGCCCACCAGTTCGCTTCCTTCCGCAAATGAATC
>DASSCG010000413.1:0-6869 GCA_035697925.1 Pyrinomonadaceae bacterium | reverse complement strand
GCTAATGAAGAAAGGCCGCTGGGTTGGAATCCAGCGGCCCATTCAGATTTGGCTCCGTAGGTAGGACTCGAACCAACAATCCTTCGGTTAACAGAAGTAGCTCCGCGCTGCTTCACGCTCCCATTAAGTATTACCGAGTGTATTTAGATTGGACCACGATTCACACTGCGTGGCACTGGCTCTAACTCCGGGATTTGGGTGCGCTTCAAACTGCGTTTGCTACAATCGACGGCACACTCAATGGACCATCACAGCGCATCAGATAATCTTTTTTAACATTGTGGCGCTCGTCGCGGAATTGCGAGCCCCGCTTACTTCTTCCCGCCCTTCTCCAACTCCTGGCAGCCCTTCTTTACCCGCTCGCTCAGCCCGATGATTTCGTCGAGATCGCGCCGCGCCTTCGCCGATTGCTCGGCGTCCACGAGGTTGACCTCAGTGAAGACTGGGCTGCGGGCGAATCGGTAGATCAACTCGTGCAGCGCCGCCAGCGCCCCCCTCAGCCCTTCGGCGTCAGCTATGGCTGCCGGCTTTGGGCGCTTGTCTTCCTTCTCGGGCTTGGGCAGCGCCAAGGCAGAGCCGAGTCGCACAGCGCGCTCCCTGATCTCAGAGGCCGACTTGGCCACTGCCTTGAGGTCGAGCGCGTTGCCCTGCGCTGCGGCCTGGTGCAGGCCATTGGCCGCCTGCTGAATGCGCAGGTGATCTTCCTCGACCCGCGTTAGGTCGAGTCGCGGCCCCGGGCGGTGCTCAGGCGGCGGCGTGCGCACCGTCTTCTCCAGCGTGTCAAGCGCGCGGCTGCGCTCGAGCAGTTCGCGGTTCATCGCCTCGCGGTTAGTGGGGGGCGGCTCTGGCCGCTGGCCCGAGGTGGCGTTGGCGGCGGCCGCCGCGAGGAGGACGGCCGCGGTGATTCGCAGTTCAATATTCGTTGTGATCTTCATCCGTGACCTCCCTCTTTCAACACCCCTTTCGTACACGTCCCGATCTCTTACGCACAATCTCCCCTTTGAAGAACGCACCGCACGGTATAGCGGTTATTTAGGCTCAAGTAAACTCAAGTTTTAGACTTTTAACAATGCCGCTGACAAAACCTCGACAAACGCCGAGTTCGTAAACCAATTCAGTCCACGCATGTCAAAAGAAATTTGAAGCCACCTTTTGTTTTGAGCCCTGTGCCCTTCAGTCCTGCATCCACAAAACGCGTTAGAAGGTGTCGCGGTCCGAAGCGAGAATCTGGCGCAGACTCTACTGTCCTGGCTGAGTTTCAGGAAAGCTGCGAGGCGGAAGCTGAAACATCCGGACGCCACACTGAACAAATTAAGACGCCCCGCTGAGGATCTGTGCCAGATGTTAGAGCGTAAGAATCGAGCAGTCCAGGCAAAAAAGAAATGACTGCCAGCCTTTACGTTGGTGGAAGGACTCGGGCCTAGTTAAAGATCAGCGGCTTGCACTAGATGAAGCCGCAGCGCTTGAAGCTAGCTTCCCCAAAGCGCCGACAACAGTGGCAGAACTACTCAACTAAAATGGGTTAAGTCACAAAGCACGTCACAAAAGAAGAAAGGCCGCTCACTCTAGGCGGCCTTTTCTCTTACTCTGCTAAGGAAGTCTGGCTCCGCAGGTAGGACTCGAACCTACAACCCTTCGGTTAACAGCCGAATGCTCTGCCATTGAGCTACTGCGGAATAAGCGCCCCCACATAGTATCAACTATGCGCAGGGCGCGAAGCCGTTTTTTATAGCAGAGGAGGGTAGAGGCGTCAAGCAGGGGTGTGCTAGGGAACACTGAGACACTGAGACGCGGAGATGCGGCGACTCGGGGCGCGAAGACATGGTCACTACGACATAGATGGACTGTGAATGCGCACGGTGTGACACCGGCATTGGCCTTCGGTTCGCTGTAGACGCTTCCCCGCGTCCCCGTGTCGCCGCGTCCCCGAGTCCCGGTGTCACCGTGTGACCGTATCCCGTCCCCCTGCTTGCGCTCGTGCAGTGAACTGCGAGAATATCTCGCACTACCAAAATCACAAGGATTCAAAAGTTCATCCATCTCTCCTCTTTGGAAGGGTTCATATGGAACGCAGAACCACAGCCTGGTTTAGTCCCAACTTGAATATGGAAATGCCCCTCGTGGCATACGGACACGCCGGATACCCACTTTTGATGTTGCCGACAGCTGCGGCCGACTATCTTGAGTACGAACGATTTCATCTGGTTGATGCAATCAGGCCACACATCGATGCCGGACGTATTCGTGCCTATTCTGTCAACAGTGTGAATCGCTACAGTTTACTCAATGAACAAATGCCGCCTCATTTAAAAGCGGAGCTGTTAACCCGATTCGACCGTTACTTAGTGGATGAAGTGTTGCCGGCAATTCGCACAGATACGGGACAGGGTGATGCTAGACCAATAACAACTGGAGCGAGTTTGGGAGCGTTTCTGGCGGCCAACGCTTACTTCAAACATCCCGATCAATTTCGCGGCGTGATTGCGATGAGTGGCAGTTATGACGTGAGGTCCTATCTCAAAGACTTTTATGACGACAACGTTTATTTCAATAATCCCGCTGACTATTTACCGAATATGAATGATGACTATTTTCTTCCCATACTGCGTAGAGCTGATGCAATTCGCATCATGTCGGGTCAAGGTTCGTACGAGGCGCCCGAGCGCAGCCGCCATCTCTCAGACATACTAAATTCAAAAGGAATCCCACACATACTCGATCTTTGGGGCGCAGACGTAAATCACGATTGGCCGTGGTGGCGAAGAATGCTCCCTTATGCATTGGATAATCTGGTGTAGGGGAAGGATTTATTTTCCATTTATCATTTGTCATTTCTCATTTGACATTGGAAGAGCGGAGTGAAGAACTGCGTCAATTAGGTAGTGCAGCCGGTTTCAACGCATACACCGTACGAGTGTGTGCTGAGAAGATATCGGCTTCTTCGAAACCGAATAACGAAATGAGAAATGAAAAATGACAAATGAAAAATGAAAGAACCACTCACCGCTGAACTGCAATAGATCCTGAACAGCAAAGGCGACGATAATGGACCACGCCATCACCGTCGCCTTTCAATCCCTCAGACTCCCATTCAACTAAGGCTCGTCATCCCCCTTCTTCCCTTTCTTTTTCTGGGGTTCCACCTCGCGGGGCCGCGTATTCGGAGGTGGCGGTTCCGATTTCGGAGATGTGGTTTCAGTTTTCGGAGGTGTCACAACGGGCTGATCGTCGGTCTTGGGTGGTGGAGGCAGCGTTACTTGCTCCAACTTCGGAGCAGTTTCAGTCGTGGTCTCGGGAGTTTCGGCGTCTTCATCAGTTTCCGATTCTGCAGCAAATTGAGCTCGCTCCGCTGCAAGTTCACGCTGCCGTTGGCGGAAAAGCTCCCGCATGTCTTCCGGCATTGATGGCGCTTTATCAAAGTTCTCCTTCGGCTTGTCTTTCATAAAATCTTTCATGAAATCGACGAAGAAGGGGAGCGCGCCTACGCCGCCAGTCATTCCACTTCCAAGATCCTTTTTCTTGCCCGGATAACCCATCCATACACCAGTCACATAAGTTGGCGTGTAACCTATAAACCAAACGTCAGTGTGATCGTTTACTGTGCCTGTCTTGCCGGCTAGCGGTATTCCAAGAGCTCGGGCGCCGGTAGCAGTACCAGCTTCCACAACGCCTCTCATCATTGAAACCATCGTTAAGGCCACATACTCATTCATCACTTTGTAAGTCGTTTTTTCCCATTCCTCGAGCACTGCGCCATCACGATCCAAGACTCGTCGGACCATGTGCGGTTCTACGCGTATACCTTTGTTGGGAAATGCTGAGTATGCCGACACCATCTGATCTAAGGGCACTTCGGTGGCGCCAAGAGCTGAAGGCAGGTAAGGCGCCATTGGTACCTTAATACCAAATCGCCGCACCATTTGAGCTCCGGTCTGAATGCCTACCGTTTGCAATAGGTGCACGGCCGGAATGTTCATTGATTTCGCCAACGCCGTCTTAAGCGGAAGGTCTCCGTTACCAAGCGAGCCATCATAGTTATGAGGTCGCCAAGAGCCTATGCTGATTGGTGCGCCGCTGACTGGCGTGTCAGGCGTCATTCCCCATTCAACCGCGGCAGTGTAGACAAAAGGTTTAAAACAGGAGCCGGTCTGGCGGTAAGCCTGAGTGGCATTATTAAACTTGCTGGTACTGTAAAAGTCGTAACCACCAACCATCGTAATGATCTCGCCAGTTTTTGCGTTAAGGGTCATCATCGCACCCTGCACCGCAGGAACCTGGGAAAGATTTACTTTAAGCCGCCGTGTCTTCTTGTCCACCTCTTTGATTTCAAACTCACCCACGTAACCAACTTTAAGCTCATCTTTGGGTTGCCGATTTCCCCAGCCCATTTCAGCTGGTGTGACCGTGGCAGAATAGTTGCCAAACCGCACGGTCGCTTCATTCCTGGTGCGGTCAACCTTCATGATCAGACCCATTAGAAAACGGCCTTCCTGATATTCGTTACCGTACCAGTCAGGGTGTTTGAAGTTATTCAGTTCTGCTTGCGAAGGTGGTCCAGCGCCATTTTTCACAGAGGTCGGAATCATCGTGTAGGCCGAACGCCAGCCTCTACTACGATCGTAACGTCTCAAGCCGGCACGGACCACTTCATAGGCTTTCTTTTGGGCTTCGACATTGATGGTGGTATAGACAGCCAATCCGCCCTGGGCCACGCGGGTTGTGTATTTGTCTTCTAGATCCTGTCTTACATATTCCACTGGATAATCGAAGGGGCTTGAACGCGGTTGGGATTGGTAATAAGCGGTGTCGGCAAGTTGAATAGGATTCGCCTTGGCGGCGTCCACTTCGGACTGAGTTGCAAACCCGTTCCTGGCCATTAAATCCAGCACCAGATCCCTTCGCTCTTTTGCTTTTGCTGCGTTAGCTGTTGGCGAGTAATCGCTGGGGGCTTTCGGAATACCGGCCAGAAGGGCGGCCTCGCCTATAGTTAGATCCTTCGCCTGCTTGCCGAAATAAGTTTCCGCACCAGCCTCAATGCCATAGGCATTAGCGCCCAGGAAGGTGTGGTTGGCATACAACTCCATGATCTGATTCTTGGTGTAATAGCGTTCGATCTGAAGAGCCAGTGCCCACTCATTTACTTTTCGCTTAAGCGTTTGTTCACGCGAAAGGAAGAGATTCTTTGCGAGTTGTTGGGTGAGGGTCGAGCCGCCTTCGACTTTGTCGGTTGTCAGGTTTTTCCAGGTAGCGCCGATGATGCGAATAGGGTCTATGCCGACATGATCGTAGAACCGGGAGTCTTCAACTGCCAGGATAGCGTTCTTTACAACTTGCGGGATTTCTTCGTACTTCAGTGGGATTCTTTTCTCCAGCGCAAACTCGCCGATAATTGTTTCTCCATCATCCGCGTAAACGCGGGTAACAACACTGGGACGGTATGTGGCGAGGGCCGCGACCTCATTGGCCGCCCGGGAGTAATTCAATTCGTAAGCAGCAATAATGCCGGTCAATCCTCCCGCAGCCAGCGCCAATAACAAAACAGCGGGCAACCAAAACCGTCTGAGAAGGTTCTGGCGCTCGGCAGGGGGAACGTGAAGAACCGCGCGAGTTGATTGCGTTCTGGAGTTTTTTGCCATTAAAGCTAACCTCTTTTGATGGTGAAACGGCTCGAGGGTAGGATTGCTACCCATTTTGGGCAGTTGCCTCGCTGGTGGGGATTATAACAAAAGCTCTGTTATACTCTCACCTTGCAACGGGGGCGACAGGCTTCGACAGGAGTCCTGGACGATCGACCGGATGCCATGCCGGGCTTCTCTATGCAGCTCGTTAAAAAGCGTAGGGAAAAACAATTGCCAATAACAATGAATTGGCTCTCGCTGCCTAATTAAGCACCGAGCGTCTCACCGCAAGTTGCTCATGCGCGCGGACTGAGATGTCACTTAGTTGAGCTGGCCCACTCCTTCGGTCCGTGGGAGTGGGCGAGAACAAAGTCGGACTAGCTCCTGCCGAGGTCTTGTCACTTCACTGACTCAGCAGCGAGCGAATTTTTGTCCGTTCGCTTCGGCGAGCGGGCGAGAAAGAGAAGCGACTAAGCATGTAGAGTCCTTCGGCGTTGGTTTTTGGATCCGAGTTCAATTCTCGGCGCCTCCACCATAATCTTAAATTTGCGGGAGCAACCCCTCACTCCCTTTTTGACTACTTGAGAGACGAACAATGAGCACCACAACTACTCACTTAGTGACCGCGGAAGACCTGCTCAACATGCCGGACGACGATTTTCGTCATGAACTAATAAAAGGGGAACTCCTCACGATGTCTCCATCCAGTTTTGAACATGGCCGCGTTGTCGGTCACCTCACAATTATTTTGGGACATTACATAGAAGCAAATGGCTTAGGTGTTGTTTGCGGTGCTGAGACCGGATTCAAGCTTGAAAGCGATCCCGATACCGTGCGTGCTCCTGACATCGCTTTTATTCCTAAGGAACGAGCTGTATTTGATCCGACGACTTTCGGTCCAGGATCGCCGGAACTTGCTGTTGAGGTTCTCTCGCCAAGCGAACGAAAAGCTAAAATCGAACAGAAAACCTCACAGTGGTTGGCATGTGGAGCCAGGTCTGTTTGGCTTGTGAATCCGCGGAAGCGAACAGTCGAGGTTGTCCAGGCGAGCGGTCAGCGAAAGATCTTCAACGAATCGGATGAGCTCGTCGACGACACTGTTCCCGGTTTTCGTGTCGCAGTATCAAAGATCTTCGAATAATCACAACGTCATTTGGATCGAAACCTTCCCATCGGCATCTTCGATAGCGGCGTCGGCGGATTGACTGTCTATCGTGCTCTGCACGAACGTTTACCAAACGAACGCTTCGT
>DASSCG010000412.1:0-3084 GCA_035697925.1 Pyrinomonadaceae bacterium | reverse complement strand
GGGAATCGGCTTGCATTAACGCGGATTATCTAGCAATGCAACAATATCTTCAATAGACCACAGGGTTTTGCTAACGCCAGCGGCCATTGCCCATTGACGCCTTGGCTGGACAAAGATCTAACCGCCTCGTTAGACTACGTGGTCTGCTAATCAGCGTACCTCTTTGTAGGAAATTCGAATATTTTAATGGAGATTGAAATCAGTTTATGGCTATTCCAGCAACCCAGATCCGTCGCGGCATGGTAATCGTATTCGAGGGCCAGCCGTGCAAAGTTGTCGAGTTTCGTCACCATACGCCAGGAAATTTGCGGGCGATGGTGCAAACCAAACTTCGCAATATTAAAACGGGGTCATCTTTTGAACACCGCTTTCGCTCGGCCGATACAGTCGAACGGGCGAGTTTGGAGCAGCACGAAATGGAGTACCTGTACTCCGATGGCTCGCATCATCATTTCATGAACACCGAAAACTTTGAACAGGTCGCTCTTAGTGAAGAAGATCTTGGAGATGCAGCTCAATGGCTGAATCCCGGGCTCAGATTGCAAACCGAGTTTTATGAGGGAGCGCCGGTCGGAATTGACTTGCCCCCTTCGCTTGAGCTTACCGTCACTCGCACAGAGCCAACGATGAAAGGGGCGACGGTTTCGAACGTCAATAAGCCCGCCACACTCGAAAACGGAGTCACGATCACTGTTCCACCATTCGTTAATGAAGGCGATCGTATCCGCGTAGACCCTACCGAAGGCCGGTACATTGAACGGGCGAAGTGAACCGGGGTTCGCAGGTGGCCGGCGTTAGGACAACTAGCCGCCCGCCAATGACCGTCCGTTCAACATGTACTTTGTCTACAGCCTGTTATTAACCCTTGGCTTTCTGGTACTGCTTCCCCGCTTTCTAATCGACGCCCTTCGTCACGGGAAATACGTAGCCGGATTTGGGGAGCGCCTCGGGTCTGTTTCTGATCTTGAAAGTCAGGGGCGACCCGTGGTGTGGATACACTGCGTGTCCGTGGGCGAATCTCAGGCGGCCCGGCCTCTGGTCCGAGCTCTGAGACAGCGCTTTCCTGACCATGTTCTCGCAATTTCAACTACGACCCTGACAGGTCAACGACTTGCCCGCGAACTATTCAAAAACGAAGCTGCAAGGATCTTCTATTTTCCCTTCGACTGGCGCTGGACGGTGCGCCGCGCGTTAAAGGCTATCAATCCCACTGTCGTCCTAATTTTGGAGACGGAGATCTGGCCTAACTTTTTACGCGAGTGTCACTCGCGGCAGATCCCTCTGGCCATTGTAAATGGTCGTATATCCCATCAATCTTTTCGCCGGTATAAGTGGTTAAGAGCGTTTATCTCGCGCGTTTTGAAGTGTCTTAATCTTGCGGTGATGCAGACTGAAGCTGATGCTGAGCGCATTCGCAATTTGGGCTCGGATCCGGAGAAAGTCTTCGTGGCGGGAAATTTAAAATTTGATGCGGGACGAGTAAAGTCCTCGAATTCATTGCTAACCGAACTCCAAACACGATTCAATATTTCCGCTGAGAGACCGCTGATTGTCGCCGCCAGCACCCACGCTCCTGAGGAACGGGTGATGCTCGATGCGTTTAAACGTGCGCAAATTTCGGCTTCAGGAAAAATCAGACTCTTGCTCGCGCCGCGGCACCCTGAGCGTTTCGCGGACGTCGCGTCACTCCTCGACAGTTCGGGATTAAGCTGGGCTAGACGATCAGACGACTCAGGGCCAATCGATCAGAAGTGCGATGTAATTCTTCTGGATACGATCGGTGAACTGCCAATCACCTATTCACTGGCAACGATTGTTTTCGTTGGCGGAAGCATTTCCAACAATGGCGGACACAACATCCTCGAACCCGCGGCTGCCGGTACGGCGATAGTTACGGGAGCGCATACGCACAACTTCGACGGCATCATTTCAACTTTCGCCAAAAAGCAGGCCATTGTTCAACTTCCGCACGTTTCCGAAGCGGATGCTGGGATAGCCCTGGCAAATGTGTTTAGTGAGATGTTGTCCAACACACAGCGGCGGCTAGAACTCGGTGAGCGAGCAATGCGCGTAGTTGAAGAGAACCAAGGCGCTACAGAGATCACTTTGAATTTACTCAGTCCTCTGCTCCTGAAGCGCCGTAATGGATAGCTCCGTGACGATTGAAATTGCATGAGTGCGAAATCTGCGATATTGCTTTCACCACTGAGCTCGCTGTACAGAGCTGTAACGCAAGCGCGTTTGACTGCGTACAAGCGTGGACTGTTTGAAGTAACTAAATTGCCAGTTCCGGTAGTAAGCATTGGCAACCTCACCACTGGCGGAACCGGTAAGACCCCTCTAGTCGAGTGGGTATCGCGAGAGTTGGCTCGAAGGGAGAGAAAAGTCTGCATTCTCACTCGCGGGTACGGACGCGAAAACCCGGGCGCTCGAGTAATTGTTTCGGACGGGTCGAAAGTCTTGACTAGCGCCGCGGAAGCCGGCGATGAACCTTTCCTGCTCGCACAAAAACTAATTGGACTCGCTGCGGTGGTCAGTGATGCAAATCGAGTCGCAGCGGGAAAGTGGGCCATAGAGAATTTCGGCGCTGATGTCTTCGTCTTAGATGATGGCTTTCAGCACCTGGCAATGGCTCGCGACCTCGACATCGTAACCATAGATGCAACTAATCCATGGGGCGGCGGAAGACTACTTCCGGCTGGAAGGCTGCGAGAACCCAGATCGGGATTAGCTCGAGCCCACTGTTTGGTTTTGACCAGAGTAAATCAGAGCAACCAACTCAGCGATTTAACCGCCGCACTTCGACGGATCATGGGTGGTCGCCCCATACTCACGTCGGATATGAAACCGAAGGGGATCTTTAGACTCAACTCCGACCATCCTGACGAGTTTCCTGATCTTCCTCATCAAATGGCAGCGTTCTGTGCCGTAGGAAATCCAGAGTCATTCTTCAGCTTGCTTCGCGAGGCAGGAATCGAACCAATTTTTACTCGCACTTTTCAAGACCACCATCAGTACACTCAGTCCGACCTCAATTCATTAATAAAAGAGGCCGAAAAGGCCGGAGCACAAGGCCTAATCACG
>DASSCG010000411.1:0-4908 GCA_035697925.1 Pyrinomonadaceae bacterium | reverse complement strand
CATGAGTCGAGTAAGCGCGAACGCGCCAGCGAGGCCCGCGGCAGTACCGATTAGTGTCAGTGTCATACCATTTCTGACAATCATCTTGAGAACGTCCCCGGCTTGCGCACCCAGCGCCATGCGAATGCCAATCTCCTGGGTCCTTTGCGTCACGGCATACGACATCACTCCGTAAATGCCCACGGCAGCGAGTGCCAGCGCGAGACCTGCAAATATGGCAAGTAAGAGCATATTAAAACGGCGCGCCGAGAAGGAAGCCGCCGCTACCTCATCCATAGTTTGAACCTTGGTTACTGGAAGCTGGGAATCAACCTTCCAGATCTGCTCCTTAACAGCCTGAGCCATAACTGCTGGAGCAGAGTGAGTCCTGGCGACTAGTGTCATCCAACGCTTCCAGGGAGACGTTTGTGGATAAGGCGAGTAGAGCGCAGGCAGCTCCGGCAGATCCAGGCCGAAATGTTTGACGTCGCCAACCACTCCCACAATCGTTATCCATTGTATTTTCCGATCACTGGCCCAGCGAATGCGTTTGCCCAGCGGATCTTCAGTATTAAAATATTGGCGCACCATCGCCTCGTTCGCTATACCTACCAAAGGCGCGTTCTCAGCAAAGTCCTGGGATTCAAAATCGCGTCCTGCCTTGAGTGGAATACCCATGGTGCGAAAGTAGTCGCCTAATACACTCCGTGATTCCAGACTTGGCTCATCACCAGGAGCAATTGGCGGACGACCGTCAATCAGAAATTCATGATCGAGCGAATCGCCGCTTAGAGGCAACTCGCTCACCATCGCCGCCTGGACGCCCGGCAGCGAGTTAATTCCCTCTAAGACTCGCGTGCGAAATTGCGTCTGTTTGGGGACTTCCTTGTAACGTGTCTCAGGTAATTCAACTCTCATGGTCAGCAGCCGATCGGGATTGAAGCCGGTTTGGATCAATCGCAACTGCCAAAACGTCTTTATCAATAAACCGGCGCCGACAAGTAGGATCAGTGCGACGGCCAGCTGGACTACCACAAAAGTGCTGCGCAAGCGTTGCTTCGCGCTGCCGGCAGTAGCGCTGCGACCGCCTTCCTTAAGAGCTTCGTTGACACCTCCGCGCGAAGCCGCCCAGGCAGGCACCAATCCAAATATCACGCCTGTTAAGAGTGATAACCCAAATGTGAACCCCAGAACTCGAGCATCTACTCCTATCTCTTGCAAGCGAGGTAGGTTGTCGGGCTTTAAGGCAACCAGCAGACTGGTTCCCCAAACCGCCAGCAAGACCGCCACCGCGCCGCCCGCAATCGCCACCAGTACGCTTTCCGTTAACAACTGTCTAATCAACCGCCATCGTCCGGCTCCGAGGGCCGCTCGGATAGTGAACTCGCGTTCTCTCTCGGCAGCACGTGCCAGCAAGAGATTGGCAAAATTGGCACATGCGATTAGCAGCACGAGACTTACCGCTGCAAACAACACCAGCAGCGGAGTGCGCGATTCGCCCACAATTCGCTCGTGCAATGGAATCAGGACGGAGTTGCGGTTCTTGTTGTCCGCCGGATATTGCGCTGCAAGGTTTTTATCGATTACCTGCATCTCCGAGCGCGCTTGTTCAATGCTTACTCCGGTCGCCAAGCGTCCGTATGTGCGCAGGAAATGCACACCGCGAAAATTCGCAGCAGCGGCATTGGCCACGTGCACGGGAACCCAGGCCTCGGTTTTTTCTCTCGGGGTATTAAATCCCGCGGGCATGACTCCGATAATCGTATAGACATTGCCGCTCAGCGGAATCGTTTTGCCTATAATTTGTTCGTCGCCACCAAACTCGGTTTGCCATAATTCGTGGCTTAGCATGACGACGTAAGGGGCGCCTGTCTTGTCATCATCGGCGGTGATAAATCGCCCACGCTCCGGCTGCACACCGAGCGTCTGAAAAAACCCGCCCGTGACCATGCCAATTTTAATCTGCGCAGGCTCGCCTCCGGCTGCGTAGTCAAGCGGCTGGGACACCAAGCCGCCAAACTTACTGAAGGCACGGCTCTGGCCTTCGATGTCAGCGAGATCAGGAGCCGATTGATTTGAGCGAAAAGTAAGCAGACGATCAGGCTCCACGTATGGCAATGGGCGAAGCAGGACAGCATTGATCACGCTGAAGATTGCACTATTCAGGCCGATACCCAGGGCAAGCGTGATAATGGCAACCACGGTAAAGCCCGGTCGCTTCAGGAGACTACGACATGCGTAGCGCAGGTCTTTGAGTAAGGTTTCCATGATGTTATTTCCGATTGCCGATTGCCGATTCAAATGGGACCAATTTGCCGAACTTGAATTGGCAATCCCTTCATTCGTACCTAAGCGCGACCAACGGATCGACTTTCGTCGCGCGTCGAGCAGGAACGTAACAAGCCAGAAGAGTAATCAGGAACAAGCCAATCGCTACCACTGCAAACGTCGTAGCGTCAGTGGCCGTTGTCTCAAACAAGAGGCTGGCTATCAATCTAGTTAATCCGAATGAAGCAATCAAACCTGAGACCGTACCAATCACCGCCAGAATGACTCCCTGCCTCACTACCAGCTTCAGCACGTCGCGCTCTTGCGCGCCCAATGCCATGCGTACACCGATCTCGTGAGTGCGTTGCAGGACCGAATAGGACATGACGCCGTAAATCCCCACGGCCGCCATCACCAACGCCACCAACGCAAAGATGGTGAGCAACGTTGTGTTGAAACGCGATCGGGCCAGAGACTTGGCGAGCAACCCTTCCATCGTGATCACTTCACTCACCGGCTGATCCGGATCGAGGTTGTGAATTACATTACGGGCAGCCGGCACAGCATTCGTGGCGTCACCGCGAACACGCATCACCAATGTCATCGAGGAATAAGTAAGCTCGGGATGTGGCCAGTAAGCCATCGGCTCGACTTCGACGTCCAAACCCAGATGCTTGTTGTCGCCCACGACGCCAATAATTTCTGTGGGCACGTTTTCGTCTTTCATCTCGATCGTAACGCGCTTGCCTAGCGGATCCTCACCAGCCAGATGCTTTCGCGCGAACGTCTCGTTAACGACGACGACGTGACGCATTTCGGTAGCTTCCTGAGCAGTGAAGAGCCGGCCACGCTTCAACGGGATCTGCATCACCTGAAAATAATTTGCATCGGTCACACAAATGCCGGTACTCAATTCCTGGCCGGGTGGCAGCTCTGGCCGTCCTTCAATTGCCATGGAAGTGCCGGGATATAACCCGGTAAACGGAAACGAGTTGATCGCTCCCACGGACTCGACGCCGGGCAGCGCTTTAATCTGTTCCGACGCTTGCTGAAAGAACCTGATGATCTTGCCATCGGTATCATACTTTCTGCCCGGTAAGCTCACGCGCATCGTTACCAATTCCTTTGAATTGAATCCCGGATCGACTGATTGCAGTCGATTCAGACTCTTTACGAGCAGGCCGGCGCCGACCAGCAGGACCAAGGCCAACGCCACTTGCGTGACCACGAACAGGTTTCGAATCCGATGACTGCGCGCGCTGCCGCCAATATTCTTTCCGCCTTCCTTGAGAGAGTCCTGTAGATCAAAGCGAGCCGCTTCCAGCGCGGGCACCAACCCAAAAATAATTCCCGTCAGCAGCGAAACACCAAAGGTGAAGCCAAGCACCGGCAAGTTGACTCGCAGGTCACGAAGATCCATCAGCCCCGGCGGGCTCAGAGCAATGAGCCCTTTCGTTCCCCACCACGCCAGCACGAGCCCAAACGCGCCACCAACTGTTGCCAGTAACACGCTTTCGGTGAGCAGTTGACGCGCGATACGCCAACGACTGGCACCTAGCCCGGCCCGCAAGGCGATCTCTTTCTTCCGGGCCGCAGCTCGCGCGAGGAGCAGGTTGGCGACGTTGGCACAGGCAATCAACAATACAAACCCGACTGCGCCCAGCAGGATCAGCAGCGGTTTTCTGATGTCGCCGGTGAACTGGGTGCGCAGAGGCACAACGTTCACTCCCCATTTTGTGTTGAACTCGGGATATTGTTTTTGGAGTCTCGAACCAATCAGATCCATTTCCTGTTGGGCCTGCGCGGGTGTGACGCCCGGCCGCAACCTGGCCACTGCGGACGCGAACCGGCCCTGGCGCTGGCGCAATTCATTCGAGACTTCCCAGGGTGACCATATTTCGGCTGCTTTGCGGGTCATCGAGCCCTTTGGAATGTGCCAGCCAAAGTTCTCAGGTAAGACTCCAATGATCGTGTTCGGCCGATTGTTAAGAGTGATCTGTCGTCCAATGATCCCGGGATCACCGCCAAAGCGGCGCTGCCATAATCCATGGCTGATGATGACGACGTTAGGTTGTCCCTCTTTTCCCTCATCCGGCGCAAAGAGCCGGCCGTGTATCGGATTCACCCCCAGGAGTGGAAACAGATTTGTGGTTACGATCTGCCCAGGCACTTCTTCGGGCTCACCGTCGCCCGTGAGATTCCTGGTGAGATCAAAGAATGCAGCCATATCGGTGAAGACGCTGTTTTGCTCCTTCCAGTCGAAGAAGTTGCCTAGATTGATGACGTTCTGATCTGTCTTACCTCCTTCTTTTTTTTCCCACACCAACGCCAGTCTCTCACCGTCGGTATAGGGCAGGGATCGCAGCAACACTGCGTGGACCACTGTAAAGATCGCGGTGTTTGCTCCGATACCCAGGGTCAAAGCAACGATGGCGACCAGGGTAACAATCGGGTTCTTCAATAGCATCCGCGCGCCAAAGCGCAGGTCCTGTAATAAGGTCTGCATGATCGTACTCCTCGTGGAATAGACTCTTGTGCTTTGTGCTTTGTTCTTTGTGCTTTGTTCCTAGTACTGGTCATGGTCAGTTCTTTGATTTAGGTACCAAGTACAAAGCACCAAGTACAAAGCACAAAGTACTAAGCACGAAGTACTACTTACTT
>DASSCG010000410.1:0-2955 GCA_035697925.1 Pyrinomonadaceae bacterium | reverse complement strand
CAAAATGTATGGTGTGGCCACGTGGAATGGCTTTCGAGTACCGCGCGAAGCGCGCTCCTATCATTCATTGCCGCGTCTGCTTGAGATAGCCCGGGAAGTCGGAGGAGAGTCGCATGGTTTTCGATTTATCCAACTTCCTTTCAACCTGGGAATGCCCGAAGCTCTAGTCCTCCAGAATCAAATTGTTGACGACGCTGAAGTGTGCACTCTGGAGGCAGCAGCATTGCTTGGTATGACGGTAGTTTCAAGCGCATCGATTTTGCAGGGCAGGTTTGCGCATGGCTTACCTGAAACAGTTCGAGAGCCGTTAGGCTCGCTGGCGAGCGATGCTTTGACCGCGATTCAATTCGTTCGTTCAACTCCCGGGATTACCACGGCATTGGTCGGAATGAGCAACCCTGAACACGTGAATGAGAACCTGCAAATTGTGCGGGTCGAACCTGCACACGCGGACGACTATCGGCGGGTTTTTGGTGAGGAGTAGGATCGAGTACTGTCAGAAATCGGATGTGATAGAAATCAGAGGTGTCCAGGTTAGCTAATTCGCAGATTGGAGCCAATTGGCAGGTTGGGCCATTGGCAGGTTGGGAAGGGTGGTTTTGATTTGATCTGAAATCTGAAATTTCAGATCTCAGATCCAGAGCAAAACCACCATTCCTGACCTGCTAATTAGGGTAACCTGTGAAAGCCCTGTGAATAGCTAACTTGCGAATCGGTTCGAACATTCTTTTAGAATTGAATTCTATGTTGCAACGAGAGTTCAAATCATTTCAAGAATTCTGGCCTCATTACGTGGCTGAACACAGCCAGCCGACAACGCGTGTGCTTCACTTAATTGGCACCGCCGCAGGAATTCTCACTGTGATTTATTTTATTGCCAGTGGCCGATGGTGGCTGTTTCCACTGGGACTGATTCCGGGTTATGGCGCCGCATGGATTGGGCATTTCTTCATAGAGAAAAATAAGCCGGCGACCTTTCAACATCCGTTATGGTCGTTCATGGGAGACTACAAAATGATCGCGATGATGCTTTCGGGAGGAATGAAGAAAGAAGTTGAGCGCATACTTGCTCCGGCAAAGAAGCAATAGACAACTGCAAATTTAAGAGGCTCCCCCGAATTATTTAATGAGAGGCAACATTCCCATTCCCGAACTGCCGCGCGGCGAAGACGTCTGGCTGATGGTCGTCGTGACCTCGGTGCGCGACCGGCACACTCAACAAGGCAAACGGTTCTGTGATGCGATGGCTCGCAATGCTACGGGTTCTATCTCGCTAAGAATTTGGTCAGAAGTACTTGATATTTGCAAAGAGATTCAACCGGGTCTGTGGGGTCTCACTGGGCGTTTGGAAAATTTTCAAGACCGCCCTCAGTTCGTGGTCGCTGAATATAGGCGAATCACGGTCGAGCAATATCGTGAACATCAGGGTACCGACCCCGTCCTCCCGCTAGCCTACACTTTGGATATCGAAACGCTGGCGCTGCCGGACTTTCGTGAGCGCGTAGGTTTACAACTCGAACGGACCATGCGACTCGGCAATATGCGGCTCGAGCAACAGCAGCGCTATCTTGAGGACATAGCTGCCGAGGAAGAACGCTGTTATCAACTGGGCGCCTTGAGCGCCACTTCAGGACGAATCGTTTCACTCGCCGTGCATGTGGCCCCCGTGCCCGGTATGCAGATAGAAGGACTGGAAATCACTCCTAGCGAGCACGTATTCGGCATCGACGCTGACGGCTTTGAACAAGACGAAAAACGGGCTCTCACTGGCTTTCTTAACCTATTGAAAGATTTCGATCCCGATACGGATGAAATTGTTGGTCACAACATCCTCGGCTTTGATCTCCCTTTCATCTTTCAACGATGTCTTGTCAACAACATTAACGTGCGACCATTCATCGACTTGTCGGAGTTTCGCGTTCGCGGAGTTTTCGACACCATGCATCACTGGTGGCTGGGCTCAAAGCGGTTCGTCAGTCTGGATGACATTGCCTGGGCCCTGGGGATTGAATCCAGTAAGACAGCCGAAGCCGAAGGGAGCAAGGTTTTCGAGATGTACCAGGCTGACAAGCTCGCCGAGATTCGCGAATACAACCTCAACGACGTCCGGCTGACTCGCAAGGTTTACGAACGCATGGTGGCTTGTTTCGGCAGGTAACTTTTTCTCGTGAGAGATTGCAACTCATCCGTTGTTCTCGATGATTAAAAAAGCGAACGATCCACGAACTTCCAGCTCCATCGTTGTTATATTGTTCCAAGCATTCCAAAGTTGGCCCGCCAACGCGACCGTGTTTCATTTTTGCAACACAGACTGGTAAACTGTCGGGGCTGAGTTAAATCGCGCAGTTACGGAGACGATTTGATGTTTCTCGCACTAACCTATGTTTTGTTTGGACTTGCTCTCGGCGCTTTGCTTGTGTGGCTGGCTCTGCGGTCAAAGATTTCCCATGAATACGACCGGGCAATGGCCAAAACCGCCCCTCAACTGGCTACCGTAACTGAGCGACTCGCCGGCAAAGAGAACGAGCTTCGCCAACTTCAGCACACTTCCGAGAGGCAAATAGCGGAACAGGAAGCATTAAGAGCGGAAACTATGCGCCTCAAAGCGGCTCTGGAGGGTGAACGACGGGCGGCGCAGGAACGAAGTGAGTCATTCAAACAGGCCAGCGAAGAATTAACTCAAAAATTCAAAGCCCTGTCGCGCGATGCCCTAAAGGATAACAACCAGTCATTCCTTGAGCTGGCAAAAGCAAACCTGGAAAAGATTCAGGAGACTGCCAAGGGTGATCTCGAGCTGCGCCGGAATGCCATCGACGAACTGGTGAAACCACTCAAGGAATCGTTGGAGAAAGTGGACGGCAGAATTGTCGAGCTGGAAAAAGCACGTGCCGGGGCTTATTCCGAGCTGCGCGAACAGGTAAAGACACTCGCTATGTCTCACTTGCAGCTTCAGGC
>DASSCG010000409.1:0-10133 GCA_035697925.1 Pyrinomonadaceae bacterium | reverse complement strand
AGCAGGGCAGTCCGGATTGGGGCGATGTCGTGTCTGGGGTGGTGACACTATCCGTCACAACCGTCGAATTCCCGGATCTTATTTCACATAAATTGGATTTGAAATAATCCAGGGTTGTTCACTGACGCCACCTGGGAGTTGAGGCAGGTAAAGCTCAACTCGATAACTGCCGGGTTCCGTGATGCTAAATTCCTTCCTGGTTGCTCCGCTCTCGCTCTGAATCGAGTTACCATCCCGCAATAACACGATGCGGCTAGGAATAGGCGCGACAACGTCCAAACGAACTCCACTTCCGAGAGTAATCTCATCACCCTGGATGACTGTCTGGTTCGCATTTGATCCGGTAAAGCGAAACCCTGTTGAGTCCGAAAAAAGATCGAAACCAATAAAACAGTGACCGGCGGCTAGTGCCGTTTTCAAAGTTTCGGTATCGAGGCCGCCTCCAGACGGAAGAAGTAGGTGTAAACGCACTAGTCGAAAACTTCTTTCGTAAGGATCAAGTTTGAAACCCAGCAGGGTCTTACCTGAAGTATCCCGAAGAGCAAGGCCCACATTTGCGTGTGCGTCATTTCCAGCAACCGCGACCAGCCTGGTCTTTCGAGTGGCAATGGCTTGGTCCCAATGTCGCAAGCTCGCAACTGGCCTTACATAGAAAGTGGCAAACAACAAATCGGGATAACTGCGGTACGACCAAAGGCCATCAAAAAACATTACGACTGGGTTAATCTGGCGGGCGTTTGTGTATACGTTGTAAACCTCAACTCCGTCGTACCCGGGCGTGTCCCAGCCCTTGAACTCATCAGGATAAGCAACCAACACTGTCGCGCTTTTGCCCTTCGCCTGTGTAATCACCTCTTGCGTTGACTTCTTATCTGCATCGGGCGCTCCTTCATTTCCTGGGATGACCAAAAGTCGATCCGACTGAGCTGTGCTAACTTCGTTACCATTCACAAACAGAACTCCGTCAAAAACTCCCTGCAAAGTTTTCTCCGCCGTGCTGAAATTCTTTGACGGATGTTCCGTCATAATCACGAAGTGCAGTTGATTCAACTTGGCTGCCGCTATGATCTCTTCGAACGTGCCCGTGCTATGTCCGCCGAGAAACGAATGGACATGCATCACGCCTTTATACTCGACGTAGTTATCCGCAGTAATTATTCGTTGAGAGTTCGCTTGCTGAATCGCGGCATTAAGGCGGCCGAGTTTGTAACGACGATAGGCGAAAGGAATCTGCGAAATAAGTAGCAGGGTTATAAAGATCAGTGTCAGCTTTTTCCAGAGCTTCATCGGAACACGACTCGCGCGAGGGTTCAGTCCTCAAAATCAACTGAGGCCACGTGCTCGCTAATGCTCCTCCCCAGCTCGGCGACCTTAATATGCGCCGGATGGATAGTATAGGCTTCCAACCCTGCTCGATCTTGGAAGACCGCAACCAGCCCTGTGTCGTAAGAGCGCGGGAGATGCAGCATGTCGAAGCCTACGGAGAAACTAACGATTTCTGGAATGGTACCAACCAGCCCGCGCAGCAGGGCAACATGGTCGGCTCGCACCTCTCTCTCAATGTCCTTTCGATACCTCCAGATAACAATGTGTGTCAGCATAAGTCGACTCGAAAGATTCTCATAGTTCAGAGTTCAACCTTTAGATTTGTGCTTTAAAAGGTCGTCAGCTAAAGCTGAAACTCGAAATTTCCGGCTCCGGCTTGTCATTCTCACACCACTCACGCGTAACCTGATGGCGATATTCAAAAAGCTTGCTGAGCCGATTCTCGATTAGAAGCGGCGCCAGCGCGCGTCCCAAGAACCCGAGCGGAGGTTCGTACTCTATTTCATCTTTCAAGATTGCGCCTTCGTCATGCGGCAATATCACGTGGCGATGTCGCCAATTGCTAAACGGCCCTTTGATTTGAACGTCTTCAAACACACGCGGCGGATCGTAGATAGTATGTTCGGCGATCCACCGCATTGTGATCGGGCCGAAAATTCTCGTCTCAACTATCGCTCGCGATCCCACTTCGGAAATCTTCGCACTTCGTATTACTTGGGCGCTTTCCCACGGCGGGAGTAATAACTCTAAAGCGTTTTGTTGTTCATGAAATGCGAAGACGCGTTCTGGGCTGGCACGGATCCGACTCTCTTTCACGAAAAGCATAGACGAACGCTTGCTCAGTTTGGTTCACACTTCAATTAGTTACTTCAAGAACCGATCGAACCAGGCCAGCGTTCGCTCGATCGCGTCAACTCGATGGCGAGGCTCGCGCAAGCCGTGACCTTCGCGCGGATAGCGCACCAAAACGGTCTCCACGCCTCTTCGCTTAAGCGCCATATACATCTCTTCCGCCTGCGTGATGTGCACGTCATTATCAAGTTCACCATGAAGGAACAGCGTGGGCGTCTGTGCTTGCCTGACGTAACGCATAGGCGACCATTGCCAAAGTAGTTCGTAATTGTCCCATGGAAATCCGCCAAATTCCGCGTGGATTAAATCCTGGTAAAGGGACGTAGAATAAAAGCTGACCAGGTTACTCACGCTCGCACTAGCCACGGCAGCTTTAAAACGTGGAGTCTGAGTTATGATCCAGTTGGTCATGAACCCGCCATAGGAACCACCCGTTACGCCCATCCGAGCAGAATCGATCCAAGGGTACCGTCTGAGAGCTTCATCAACACCCGCCATCAGATCTTTGTAGTCTCCGCCACCCCATTCGTTGAGCGTTCCGTCGGAAAACTTTTGCCCGTAGCCACTCGACCCGCGCGGATTGAGATACAACACTGCGTAGCCGCGCGCCGCGTAAGCTTGAAATGTGGCATTGAATCCCCAGCCCGACATCCCATGCGGTCCACCATGGACACTCATGATGAGTGGATACCTGCGATCATCCCGAAAGTTAACTGGCTTGATTAACCAACCCTGAACACGTGTACCGTCGAAACTTCTGAAGTTTATTTCTTCAGGACCTGAGGTCGTCACCGAACGAGTGAAGGAATCGTTGTGCGCGCTCAAACGATGCAAAGGACCCCCGCCTCCTAACCCAATCCACACCTCGGATGGGTGAAACGGATCACCTAAAGTCAGGGCCAAGGGCAGCGAGTAACTATCTTTAACCCCGCTTGGCCGGGTCATAGGGAACGCCTTGCCCGCCACACTGAAGTTTCCGATCTGAAAGTAAGGAGGGCCCGATAGTGCGGATTCAGTAGCGGGGCGAGACTTTGAATCCTGATCGTCGAGCGAGGCACCAAGCTGTCCATCAAAATAAAAGATCGACAAACGATCAACTCTGCGCGCATCGAGGCCGACTCGAAAGAGTGTAGTCTTGCCGCGATCACCTGCGAGAAAGAGGATTGCCCTGCTCTCCGGAGACCATCGCGGGCTGCGAGCACGTCTGTCCTGCTGAGCTGTAAGTTCCCTGCCCGCTCCCCCGGCTGCAGCAATCACCCAAACGTGGGCGTCTTCAGCTACGCTGTCGATGGTGGTGACTTCGCGTTTGGTGGCGGTATATGCGATCCACCTTCCATCAGGCGACCAACTGGGTTCATATTCGCAACCCTTAGTTTGGGTCAGCTGACGTACCTGGCCGCTAAAATCCACCGCAAAGATATCTGAGTTGTTGTTAGCATCCGGATCTGACTCGTGATTTGACAGAAATGCGATCTCGTCTCCGCGTGGATCGAAAGTGATTGCGTGATCGTAGAAAGCTCCCGAGGTCAGCTGTCGCGGTTCTGGCTTGTCAACATCTACTATCCAAACATGCGTTCGGCGATTGTCGGAGAACGACGTGCGCGACTTGTATTGAATGCGATCTATAACACGAGGGTCTTCCGGTTTCCCCGCGCTGGCGGTACCATCTGACAGTTGTTCCGCGGCTGAAATGTAAGCAATCCGTTTTGAATCCGGCGACCATGCGAGCGACTCACCGGCATAGGGAATGAAAAAATTGGTGCTTTGGACTGGTGCCACGAACCGTGGTTCGGGTTTGGCAACGCTAACGACCCAAATGCCATTTTGGTCGTCGTGATTCGATAGGAATGCTATTCGCGAACTATCCGGCGACCAGCGAGGAGTTGAGGCAGTCCACGATAAGGGCAACAACTGGGAAGGAGGTCGAGCAATCTCCCGCCAGTCGCGATCTGGTTGGCGTGTTTGGGGCGCAACACTGGTCGGTTGCTCGAGGGTGTCCAATCCAACGCGCGCCAGCCAAAGCGTGGATAGGGTGCGGTCGCCTTCTGTGCGAGAGACGGTGTAAACAATCCATTGACCGTTTGGCGATATCTGAGCGTCCGTAACGGCAGCGATTCGCAGGATGTCGGACGGGACCATTGGCTTGGGGGTCTGTCCGAGAGCGGTTGAGTCAAAGATGCAGGCCAGAGTGATGGTGAGGATTGATATTTCACGCAAGGGCGCAAGGGTGGCAAAGACACAAAGTTTGGAACGCCATTCGCGAAACTTGATCATTTCACCTCTTCTTTGCGTCTTTGCCATCTTTGCGTCTTTGCGTGACTACCACCAACTCTCATCATCATTCTTCCAAGTTGTTAACCACTCTCCTGATTCCATCCTTGATCAACGCCCCACCGAAATTGATTAGAAGTCCCAGCCGTTTATCTGCCAAGCGCAAATACGTTAACAACTGTTTCTTATGAACAGGAGCCAGCACTTCGAGCGACTTCACCTCGACAATCACCTTCCCCTCAACAATCAAGTCCGGGCGAAACCCGACCTTCATCCGTACTTCTTCGTAAATGACCGGCATCGGTCGTTGGTGAACTACATACAGCCCGCGCTTCGTTAGTTCATACCCCAGGACGACTTCATAAACTGACTCTAACAAACCGGGGCCTAACCGGGTATGTACTACAAAAGCCGCATCGACAATACTCTTCGCAACTTCATTTTCAGTCATCGTGAGGATCTCCTCGAGAGGAAGGAGTGCTAACCTGGTTACCTTACTTCAGTTTCGCCAGTTCTTCATTCAGCAGTTCCCAAACCTGCCGCACATGCCTTTCCGTTGTACGAATGTTACCAATGGAAAGCCGCAATGTGAGCTTGCCATTCAACCGCGTGTGAGAGAGAAAGGCTTTGCCGGTGCTGTTCGCGGCGTGCATCACGTTCTCGTTCAAATCGTCCCATTGTTCATTACGCGTTTGTTCGTCATGCGCCTCGACTTGAGGGCAGGCGCGAAAACAGACTAGTGCTAAAGGCACTGGCGCCATTAATTCCCAGTCGGGTGATTCTTCTACCCACGAGGCGAACAATTGAGCCAGACGGCAGTGCTCGCGAATACGCGCAGCCAGGCCTTCGTGCCCAAAGTAACGGATGACCATCCATAGCTTGAGTGCGCGAAAACGACGACCTAACTGAATGCCGTAGTCAGAACCGTTTCGCACGCGCTCCTGCTCGGGCGTACGCAGGTATTCGGGCACAAGCGAGAACGCTCGCTGTAACAGGTCCATATGCCGGCAGTAGAGAACGGAGAGGTCAAAAGGTGTGAAGAGCCACTTGTGCGGATTAACAGCCACGGAGTCTGCCCGCTCGCAGCCCGCTAATATATGACGAAGTTCCGGCAGAATGGCCGCGGAGCCGGCATAAGCAGCATCCACGTGCAGCCACATAGCATGCTTTTCGCCGATAGGGATGATCTCTTTTACTGGGTCAATGCTCGACGTTGAGGTCGTTCCCACCGTAGCCACTATACAAAATGGAATTATGCCCTGCTGCTTGTCTTCTTCGATTGCTTCGGCGAGGGCCTGAGCATTCATCCGGAACTCAGAGTCCGTGGGAATCTTGCGAATGCCGCGTTGTCCCAGGCCCAGAGTAATAACTCCCTTCTCGATTGATGAGTGAGCTTGTTCGGAAATGTATACCCGGAGCAAAGGCAGGTCCGTCCTCCCGCTCATTCCCTCCTCGCGTATACGTAGTTCCACTCCCTCGCGCGCTGCGGCAATCGCATGCATGGAAGACACCGAAGCCGTGTCATAAATTATCCCGCTGTAGCCCGCATCGAGTCCCATCATCTGGCGAAGCCAGTCTAGCGCCACGTCCTCCAACTCTGTGGAAGCCGGCGAGGTTCGCCAAAGCATCGCTTTATTATCGAACGCTGCGGACAAGAGTTCGCCGAAGATGCCGGGGGCAGATGTAGAGGTGGCGAAGTAAGCAAAAAACGACGGATGATTCCACTGAGTTAACGCAGGCACAATCAGTCGATCCATGTCGGCAATAATGCTTGCCATGGACTCACCGGTTTGAGGCGGCAGGGTTGGCAGCTGCGCCTTCAAGTCACCGGGTTCGAGCTGAGAAAGGACCGGCAAATCCTCAAGGCGCTCGAAGTAGTCACCAAGCCAGTCAATAAGTTCGTGTCCAAACCGGCGGAACTCCTCAGTGCTCATATCGCCCGATGAGGAAGCTCTTCCGCTCGGAATTTTTTGTGCTTCTTTCATGTTTTTAAGCCGCCAGGTCTTCGAGCGGTGGGAATCCGTGCTGCTTACGTCCCGGTGGACCATCAAATGCCTTCGACGTTTTATACAGTTCTAACCGACCATCTGAGGCCCATGACATGCACCTCGTTCGCAAAGCTTGCATTTCTTCGGAACTCATCTGTTTGAAATTTGAAACAATGCGCAAATTCTGGCGAAGGACCTTCAACGAATCCACCCCACTGATCGTCGCCGCCACAGGAAGACTCATTGCGTAACTTAGTGCTTCTGTCGGCGTCACAACTTTCTTTTTTACTGGAGAGCCTTCGCCACACATGCTCTTCATTCCCAACGCGGCAATTCCACGCCGGTTCACTTCGGGCAGGACCTGTTGCTCGAAACTGCGAAACGTCGCGTCCAGAATGTTGAGAGGCATTTGACACGTATCAAAGGCGTAGCCGTAGCTCAGCATCTTGAGGTGAATTGACGGGTCCTTATGTCCGGTGAAGCCTACGAAACGAACTTTGCCTTGACGCTTTGCTTCCTCGAAGGCCTCGATGACTCCGTCTTTCGCGAAATGAAGATCTGGATCGTTATCGTAGACCACTTCATGTATCTGCCAGAGGTCGAGGTAATCAGTCTTTAATCTTTTGAGTGATTCGTGTAGCTGCTTCATGGCCAGCTTTCGACCGCGTCCATGAGTGCAAACTTTGGTCATCAGAAATGCATTGTGTCGTCGGCCGGTCAGGCCCTTTCCCATGATTTCTTCGCTGAGGCCGTCGTGATACTCCCAACAGTTATCCATGAATGTGATACCCGCATCGAACGCTTCCTCGACGATTCTGACGGCTTCGCGTTTGGTCTTAACCAATCCGAGATGGTAACCGCCCAGTGCGATTGCCGACACTTCCACTCCTGTGCGACCGAGCGGTCGACGCGGAATCTGGCCTGCAGATTTATCCGCTGCTCCCATTTATCGTTCTCCTTATTTTTCGCAAAACTCTATAGGTCATCGGCAATTGATGCAATGGAAGCGTGGTATTGCCAACTGACATTGCCGATTGCCGATTGCCAAATGAATATTCGTAAAAGTTGATCGCTTCTCATAAAGGATAGGGGCTGGCTCCGCTTACCCAAGAACGGCAAATTGGCAATCGGCAATTCAGCAAATCGGCAATGTCATGGACAGGACCGATTAAATGGTTATAATTACGCGCCCTGCGAGCGAATACGCCGAGTTCACAACTTTCAGCATGAAAGTTTGTTTGCGTCAGAACAGTGTCACGGCTATTATTCGGGCTCGGCTGACCAATCGCTAAAAAGTTTCGCCCCTCAGATATTGTTTAGACCTGGCCCCCGGGTTTGAGGTCGATCACAATTTCTAAGTTCTGTACCATCAGTCAAATACTATCGCCTGTGAGGACCATATGAAACGCATCCTGCTGAGTTTACTAATGATAGCTAGTTTGTTGACGGCATTCGCATGCCAACCCGGCGGCACTGGAGGCGGCGACAAAGTCAGAGTCGGAGTTTTCATGTCGCTGACTGGCTCTACTGCAAACTTCGGTATCTCATCTGTAAATGGCATCAAGATGGCCGCTGAGGAAGTAAACACAGCTGGCGGTATTAATGGCAAACAAATCGAACTCCTCGTGCAGGACGATCGCTCAGATGCTTCAGAAGCAGCCACCATCGTTACCAAGTTTGTAACTCAGGACCAGGTCCACGCAATCCTGGGCGAAGTTGCCAGCTCACGATCGATAGCTGCTGCTCCGATTGCACAGAACGCAAAGATTCCAATGCTGACGCCTTCTTCAACGAATCCTGAAGTAACCAAAAAAGGCGATTTTATTTTCCGCAGCTGTTTCATCGATCCCGTGCAGGGAGCAGCCATTGCACAATTCGCGGCGCGCACACTCGGAGCAAAACGCGCGGCCATTATGGTCGATCGCAAGAACGATTATTCGACGGGTCTGGAGAAAGTCATTAACGAGGTGTTCACACGACTGGGCGGACAGATCGTTGCCACACAATCGTTCCAGGAAGGCGATCAGGATTTCAATGCCCAATTAACTTCTTTGAAAGGTGCAAACCCTGAAGTGATTTTCGTGCCTGGGTACTACAACGATGTCGGCCTGATTGCAAAACAGGCACGTGATAAGGGACTGACTGTGCCGTTAATAGGTGGCGATGGGTGGGATTCTGCGCAACTTTACGCAATCGGCGGCTCGGCCCTGAATGGATCGTACTTTACTAACCACTACTCTCCATTCGACACTGATCCAAAAGTGCAGAAGTTCGTCAACGATTACAAATCCAGATACAACACCACCCCTGACGCTCTGGCCGCCACTGCTTACGACGCTGCCCATATCATGTTCGATGCTATCAAGCGTGCCAACTCCCTTGATGGAACAGCCATTCGTGATGCCTTAGCTGCAACTAAAAGCTTCCCGGGAGTCACTGGCGACGTTACTTTCAATGAAAACCGCGATGCCGTAAAGCCTATCGTCATGATCGAAATCAAAGATGGCGGTACCTATGCTGTGCGCGAACGTGTGCAGGTCGAAGGCGCGGCAATGCCCACGACCATGAGTAACGCTTCTCCAACGTCATCGCCCAGTTCGACTCCGACAACAGCGAGTTCACCCGCTGCTGCCGCGTCACCGGCGGCCAGGACCAGTCCCAGCGCTAGCGCCAGTCCCACACCGTAGTGTTGCCCAGATGGTACTGACGTAACTTGTGAGTGGATCCTGGCGGTCTGTTTGCGACGACGAACTTGTAGAAATCAAACAAAGAAATCCTCTAAAACAACTGCGGATCACACGTATGAGTACGTTCCTCCAACAGCTAATTAACGGTGTCTCACTCGGCGCAATCTATTCGCTCATTGCCCTGGGCTACACGATGGTTTACGGCGTGTTAAAGCTCATTAACTTTGCTCATGGCGACGTTTACATGGTGGGCGCGTTTATGGGCTACTACCTTGCGAATGGATTGGGCGTCCGAGGTGCTCAGGCGATTGGTATGAGCCCCGATGGGTTTGTTGCGCGCGGCTTGCTGGGAAGTGGCGCGATGGAGCCATCTTTGATTACCGCACTAGTGGTAATGCTGCTGGCGATGGCAATCTGCGCAGCGCTCGGTGTAATTATCGAACGTTTCGCGTATCGACCCGTTCGCAAGTATTCTCGGTTGACTGCGCTGATTACTGCTATTGGTGTTTCGCTGCTGCTGGAAAACGGTGGGCAGGTGGTCTTTGGCGCTGATCCGAAGTTCTTCCCGGAGCTTTTCAAGAAACGCAACATCGAGTTGTTTGGAGGCGCCAGCATTAATAGCGCCGATATTATTGTGTTGATAATTTCAATCGCATTAATGATCGGCCTCCAGCTCGTAGTATTCCGCACTAAGACCGGACGAGCCATGCGCGCCGTGTCTTTCAACCTGCAATCGGCGAAGTTGATGGGTATCAATACCGATCGCATCATCGCGTTTACATTTGCCTTAGGTTCAGCTCTGGCAGCTGCTGCGGGCGTGTTAGTAGCGATCCGAATTCCTCGCATCGATCCTCTGATGGGAATCCTGGTGGGCTTGAAAGCTTTCGTTGCAGCGGTGCTGGGCGGGATTGGAAATATTCCGGGCGCCATGCTGGGAGGGTTACTGATTGGCATCACGGAAACAATGGTTGTTGGTTACTTATCGCCGACATATAAAGACGCGGTCGCA
>DASSCG010000408.1:0-3393 GCA_035697925.1 Pyrinomonadaceae bacterium | reverse complement strand
AGAACGGGTATATCACTCCGGAACACATCAGCGGTCACATCCTCCCGCAGAGATTTCATGATGTTGCCGAAGATGGGCGTCCCACCGAGAATCTTGAAGCGCTCCTCGACGACTATGAGCGCCGGGTAATTACTGAGGCGCTCAAACGCAACGATTGCAATGTCGCTCGAGCCAGCGAGGCACTCGGCTTAGGATCAAGGCAGACTCTTTATAAAAAACTCAAACGATTAGCTATCGACATTGGTGACTTTCTACAGGAAGACACCGAGCCTGGACTTCAGTTGCGAACACCGAATCGTTAGACGCCGCGGGCATTGCCTCAAAAGTCTCGTCCCATTCACACCGGGCTTCAGCCCGGTGTAAAGGTGCGGCTGGAGAATTTGAGAACCGTTTCAACGGTTTCTCCTGCTGCTCGGCATGAAACTATCTGTGTTCAATAGCTTCAGCGTCTAAATAGCGAGGTCAAACCGTTAAAACGGTTCTAGGTTTTCCTACTAGTCCTTATCACCGGGCTGAAGCCCCGGTGTTAATGAGAGCGGTCTAGTCATACTTTTTGAGACTCCAAACTAGTACTACGGCCGCAATTGGACTCGATACAGCATGTAGTCGCCAATCTGCTCACCCTGATCCCGCTCATACCATCGATCTAAATTCGAGAGATTCTGTTCTCCGTTAGCAACTATCACATACGACAGCGGATGCTGACTTGCCCGTTCGCGATCGAACGCAGCAACATACGCTTCGAAAGCCGCGACCTCACGCTCTATTTCTTCGCGGCTAATCGGAGCCGGTTGCACTGCCAGGTCGGGTATTACTCGCTCGTGGCCGAAGGCTGCCGCCGCGACCACACTCATAGGCTGACCTAGAGCCGTAGTCAGTCTAGGACTGTCCATACCCGAGTAATAGAGCTGCTTGTAGAAACGCTCGCGGTTTTCACCCGGGTCGATATTGAGGAAATCAAAATTCGGAGACCAGAGCAAAGATGTAGGCGCGAAGGTCGGTAACATCAATGAAAGTTTGCTATCGCCAGCTAACACCAGTGGTCGTGGATTTGAATTATTTGTACTGGTGAGTTGTCCAACACCTGTTGAGAGCTGTCGCAACCGGTTCCCTACTGCTGCCCCTCGATCGATGAATTGGCTGTCTCTGACGAAAACCTTTGTTGGGGCCAGAACTTCGATGAACGCCCAGCAGATGGCGATTACCACCAGCCGGGCAGCAACGCGATAACGAATTGTTCGCCTTTGATCTTCGGGTCCTCGCCATAGAACTACACCGAGTACGATCGCCCCCACTAAAGCCACATAATTCGCTATAAACGACTCGTAGTGAAAAGGCTGCAGAGAATAACCAGTGACAATTTGCTGGTTGAAGACCAGAAAGGGCATCAAGGCAAACGAGGCTATAAAGAGACTCTGAGGTGCCCGCCAATTGATCTTGCCTCGCAGGGCGCTAACGACGATCAGGGCGATCACCGCAAAGCCGACCAACTCCGGGACTCTGAAGAGATCCGGAGCGTGTGTCAGAGTCAACTTTTGTCCTTTATCCATCGTCGCCGATCGGCGCGACAGCAGGATTAGGTATGGGATAAGAGCGGCGAGTGTTACCAATGCAACCGTCGCGAAGGTGCCAACATAAAGCTTCAGCTGTTTAGGGTGGGCAACACACCAAAGAACTGTCACGCATGCTAACCACGCCAGGGCGCTGGTCCAAAGAAAGAAATAGGAGAAAATGAGTAAGCCCAGGCTTAAACCTGCGCCCGCCGCCCAAGCTAACGCTGCGCGTCTTTCGCCAACTAACGATTTCCAAACTAAGGTGCAAAATACAAAGAAGAGCGGAAACGGTAGCGCAGGATCAAATCTTCTTAAGAAGGGGAGAAAGGTGTACTGAAAGCCGGAGCTCAATACTTGTAATATTCCGCCGCCCGCAGCTAGTGCGCCAAAGCACAGCACCATCACCGACCCGGCTGCTGCCAGTCGATGGTCCGAAGTCAGATTCAGAATCAGCCAAAAAATTGCCAGACCGCTGAGGAACGGAACCAGGAACGCTAAGACGACGAAGGCGGTCGATGACGATAAACCTAAAACTCTCGCCGGCACCGCAATTAAATAGGCGGGAACGAACTGGATAGAAAAGAGTGATTCAGGCTGGGGATGATCCGGACGGTCGTCCCGTCCGGTGTATGGATCGTTACGACGTGGCCGGCCATCGATTAACGCCTGGACGTACGAGGAATAAACCCACTCATCACCGTGGACTTCCGCATAGGCGCCATTCCATTCACGTCCCCGCACTCCCCACATCAAAAACTGTGGATACAGTGAGAGTAGCATCACCGCCAGCGAAGCCCAGATTCCCCATTTCCAGTTTGCAAGCAGGCGGCGACGCATCTGAGGTTAAGTTAAAACTATCGGGGCAGGTCGGTCCAGCAAGTTCACAACGAGCTTTCATTGCGGACTGGCGCAGTTGAAATGTCAGTAGAGTCCCGGAATCAGTCTCGCAGTTTTTAGCTTGTAGTTCTGGTACTCAGGAAATGCCGATTCCAGAACTGCTTCTTCATTTCTCATCCGTTGGAACTGAAGGAAACAATAAGCCAAAAATACGACCACAGTGTAAATGGAGAAGAACTGTACGAGGACGCCTAAGGATGCCACGGCTTCGAAAAAGTACAAAGGATGTCGCTGAATCCGATAAGGACCGCTGGTAACCAGTCTCCTGGCTTCGGCCATAACACTGAACGATCGGCCCAAGTGGGCCAGGACAAAAACTGAGATTCCAGTTCCGATTAAGCTCAGCGCGCTGGCTAGCATTGTTTCCGTCATCGAGAGGTGGGCGCGGGGAAAGAAAGTCATGAGGGCCACGAAGAAGGTGCCAGCTATCGCCATCACTCTGGGCAGGATACCCCGGGCTTTCTTTATGGGCTCCAGTCTGACCAGGAATAGCACCGATCCAAGTCCCAGGAAGAGTATTGTCGAGGTGCGCGATACAGAGTCAGCAAGGAACTTCCACGAAACAGATTCGCCTGTAGCTTGATTCTTGACTACAAAGGCATAGAGTTCGTTGACCTTGAGTAACACCACCAGTAGGAAGAATGCGGATGGCACCACTCGTGTGACGATGTCAAAGACTTTGACACGATCAAAGTGGACTGGGTTACGAATGTTACTTGAGTCAATCTGTTGCTGATGCGGAATGTCCATTGAAATCTCTCTTTTATTGCCGGTGCAAATTGGATAGTGGGTGTTAGTTCGAGTGTGGCTCGCCTGCTCGGCTCGTTCTTAGTTTGCTCAGAGCGAAGATGACTAGCAGGTGGGAACTCGATAATCGCTCCTCAATATATATATAACCTCTATATATATCCTCGGAATATTCAGGGACGGGAAGGT
This sequence comes from Pyrinomonadaceae bacterium, assembly GCA_035697925.1. Taxonomy (GTDB): domain Bacteria; phylum Acidobacteriota; class Blastocatellia; order Pyrinomonadales; family Pyrinomonadaceae; genus PSRF01. The sequence continues at coordinate 7 of DASSCG010000408.1, read as the reverse complement.
TCTTCCG
>DASSCG010000407.1:0-4415 GCA_035697925.1 Pyrinomonadaceae bacterium | reverse complement strand
CTAGATCCTCTTTCACCGAGCAGAAACGTGGGACTCGGTAGGGCGCTTCTCTTTAAGCGCGATTACGCTCAAGCGATTGAGCAGCTCAAAAAGACGCTTGAACTGAATAAGACTTACATCAACACACACGTCTTTCTCGGCTATGCATATGCGGCAAATGGGCAATACGCAGAGGCCATCGCCGAGTATCGAGAGGCGATTAATCTAGGGGAGGACAGTACCAGCACGCCAATCTACCTCGGCTATGCTTTGGCGCTGTCGGGCAAGCGAAGCGAAGCGCGTGCAATACTTGATGAGATGGAGAGGACCAAGAAGTACGTTTCGCAGGCTGAGTTAGCGGTCCTCTATGCCGGACTGGGAGACAAAGAGAAAGCGATTGCCGCGCTCGAACGAGCCTACATAGCGCACGATCTCCAGTTGCAGTATCTGAAAGTCGAGCCGCATTTCGATAGCCTGCGTTCGGATCCTCGCTTTGCAGATCTCCTGCGTCGCGTTGGGCTTCCGCTATGAGGTAATGAATTCATGATCGGAAGGCGGGCCCGCTTCACTTAAGAAGGTTTGTATAGATGCCTGGATCGCTGTTGGGAATTACCGTGGCCCCGACCGCTTTTTCATAAAACTCAATCGGTCCCGCACCTCCGATGATGCCATAAACGTAACCCAACTCATGGAGTCCCCAAAGGCAAGCGATTAGCAACGCCCTTCCAATACCTCGGCCTTGCATTGATTCCGCCACACCGGTTGGGCCAAAGAGTGTCTTGCGAGTGCATTCGTAGGCCGCGAAGCCAACAATCTGTTTATCGGCAACGGCGATGTAGACCGATACCGGCTTATTGGCAAAACCTACAGAAATTTCATCAGCCCAGGCGACGGCGAAGTTGTCCTCGACAAAGGAACGTATCAAGGTGATTTCGAAAGGCTGCGCCCGCCGAATAATAATCCCACCTTTTGCCATTCTCTCGATCTGTAGATCCAAAGGCGGAAGCGTCAGGAGATTTACCAGCATGTCAGGCATTGTCAGAATCCGATCGAAGGCGGTTGAAAGAACCACGTGGAAGGCTACTTGGATTCGTAGGCAGAGAGCAAGCAGCTCGTCGTATGCTATACTCTTCCGCTTGTTGGGCCCCCAAATGCTGCGATAGAAGCCGAAGGGCTTTCCCGGAGAGCGAGTAAACGTAAAAAGTGAGTAGTGTCTTAGAGATTATCCCGCTCGGCGGTATCGGCGAGTTCGGGATGAATTGCATGGCTGTGCGTTACGGAGATGAAATGCTCATCCTTGACGCAGGCATGGGATTCCCCGAGGAAAATGCCTACGGTGTAGACGTTTGCATTCCTGATTTCGACTTCCTCGAAGAGTATCGGGATTACATTACTGCAATAGTACTTACTCACGGGCACGAAGATCACCTGGGCGCCCTGCCTTATGTTCTGAAGAAATTCAACGTTCCGGTCTACTGTTCCCATTTCACGGCCGGCCTCGCCGAGAGCAAGCTGGAAGAGCACGATCTTGTAGGCGACACTCTGGTCCATCGAGTCAATCCTCGCGACGTCGTTGAGATCGGAGTTTTTAGTGTTGAGTTCATACGCGTTTCGCATTCACTAGTCGATTGCTTCTCACTCGCGATCAGGACTCCGGTCGGAACAATCATTCACACCGGTGACTATAAGGTTGATGAAACGCCCGTGATTGGTGAGCCTATTGACCTCCGCTCTTTTCGCCGATATGGACAGGAGGGAGTGCTCGCCCTGTTGTCGGATTCAACCAACGCCACGGTACCCGGCCGAACGCCCTCCGAACGAGCGGTGATACCAGCTTTCGAAGAAATTTTTTCCGAGGCGGGTGGCCGGATCATCGTTGCCGCTTTTGCTTCGTCGATTCACCGCCTTCAAATCGTTCTGGATATCGCGCAGCAGTTCAATCGTAAGGTCTGCGTGATGGGCCGTTCGATGATGAAAAATGTTGAGATTGCAGATCGACTTGGTTATTTGGACGTCCCTGATGGTTTACTGGTTCCTTTCAATCAGGCAAAACAGATGAGCGATAATGAGATCGTCTTCCTGGTAACCGGCTCTCAGGGTGAATCGCGCGCAGCGCTCTCTCAGATGGCGACGCAGAGCTACAAAGGAATGACGATCGAGGAGGGAGACACTGTGGTGCTCTCGGCTCGCATCATACCGGGAAACGAACGGCTGATTTCGCGGATGATCGGGTTCATCTACAAACGCGGCGCCAATATTATTGAAGAGAAACGGCGTTTAATTCATGTTAGCGGCCACGCTTCTCAGGAAGATATTCGGATTATGACGGAAGCAGTGAGGCCCAAGTTTGTGGTGCCGATTCACGGTGAATATCGGATGCTGTTTCGCCATAAAGAGTTCGTCAAAAATCATCTCGGATATCCGGAAGAGAATATCGTCCTGATCGAAAATGGTGACGTGCTGGAACTTGATGGCGAAAGGGCTTCAGTCGTAAACAAACGTGAGATTGGCCGCACCTTCATTGATGACTCGGGGTTTGAAGAGATTGAGAGCGAGACTGTTCGCCAGCGCAAGCAAATGGCTTATGACGGGATCATCACGCTCATTGTCACACTCAATTCGGCTACGGGTGCACTGCACGGTGATCCCGAAATAATCACCCGCGGCGTACGTGGCTTCGACTCCACAAATGGCAACCTCAAGGACGCGCAACGCATTGTTGCTGCTGCGATCGCCGGAGCCTCGCGCGAGACCATTTCGGACGCGACGCTTCTCAAAGAACACATAAGGGTGGAACTAAAACGATTCATACAGAAATTGACCGGCGCGCGACCGGTGATCATGCCGGTGGTACTACAGGTTTAATCCGCTTTCAATCAATAAGCTCACCGCGATCAGGCTCTTACAACTGGCAGTGGATCCAAGTGTTCAGAAAAAGGTTGACGATCTGTTGCGTGCAACAAAGGTCGAAGTCGCTCCGGAGACGTATGTTCTATGCGGCCTGACTTCTGGGGATTGGGCTCGCGTGCTGGAATATCCGGAACTTAGTCCTAGCTCCGACTCGCCCTTCCTCGCTTTCCGCGATGGTCGCGAAGTTACCCTACTTCTCAACGAATCCGACTGGCAGCGCATTCGGCATCTTGCTCGTGACGCGAAATTTGAACGCGGATTTAGACTGGTCACATTCGATATTGAGCTTCCTTGGAATGTGGTAGGTTATCTGGCGAGGGTGACTGAGATTCTTGCGGCCAATGAGATTTCAGTCGGTGCGTTATCATCTTTTTCGCGAGATCATCTCTTAATTAAGCAGGACGACTTGGGCAAGGCCCTTCGAGTCCTCAGTGAGCATGTGAACGAGCTTTGCTGACTTTGGAGTGCCGACCTCTTGCCGCTTCCAATTGACGTGTATGAAGAGGGAAAGTTACAAGGCAGCAGAATCAATCGTTGAAGTCATGCCAAAGCGAGGAACTCCGCCCTCGCGGTCCAAGGTAGGCGCTCAGTGAATTACTGGCAGGATAAAGTTGTGATGGTGACTGGCGCCTCTTCCGGTATTGGGCGAGGCGTAGCGATTGCGATCGCGCGACGTGGAGCCCGCGTTTGTCTGGTTGCGCGACGTGCAGAAACTCTGGGTGAGATTGTCGGCGAGATTGAATCGGGGGGAGGACAAGCACTTGCTCTGCCAGGTGACGTTCAAGATGCGAATGCGATGCGTGAAGCAGCGGATCAGTTCCGCGAACGCTTTGGCTCCATCGACGTCCTGATAGCAAACGCGGGCATCGCCTCGACGAAGGATGCCGCGGAGTTGAGTGCCAGCGAAGTTGCAAGCGTGATCAACGTAAATGTAATCGGAGCAGCGAACAGTGTTGCCGCAGTTGTTAGCGATATGGTGACAAAGGAGCGTGGCCACCTCGTGGTGATTTCAAGTCTGGCTGCCTACAGAGGTTTGCCCAAGTCAGCAGCATATTGCGCCAGCAAGGCTGCCGTTTCAGCGTTCTTTGAGAGCTTAAGACTGGATCTCCAACCTCGAGGAATTGATGTAACGATAATTCATCCCGGCTTTATCAAAACTCCTCTAACTGCAGGTCGACACGCGCAAATGCCGTTTTTAATGGAACTTGATGACGCTGTCGAAAAAATCCTGCGAGCGATTGAGAAGAGGAAAAAGTCTTACGCCTTTCCCTGGCAACTCGCCAGTGTTGTGCGCGCAGGCATGCTCATGCCGACCGTGATGTATGACTGGCTTTCGAGAAGAAACTCTTTTAGGGAATAGAACGAACTTTGTACTTGGAACTTTGTCCTTTGTACTTCGAACTTGTGTTGAGTTTTCTTGAATTGAGGATGCTTTTGGCCCCCAATTCAATTCGGAGGACAACAACAAAGAACAAAGAACAAAGCACAAAGATCCAAGCTCAAAAGCATCAAAAACTAGACTCCGG
>DASSCG010000406.1:0-5250 GCA_035697925.1 Pyrinomonadaceae bacterium | reverse complement strand
TCCGGGCACTGCTGTCGGCCAGCCCGTCAAAGACTACGCAATCCTGCCTTCCTCGTCCTCGAACACGGTAAATGATTTTGCCACCTCTGGAACGGATCTCGCGCAAAGACTTAGCAAGCTGTCCGACGAGATCAACGGCATTGTCCGAGATGTAAAGGAAGGCAAAGGAACCGTTGGCAGGTTATTCAGCGACGAAGCGCTCTACAACAACCTGAACGCCACGATTCTGGAGGCCGAGGATGTAATGCGTCAAATCAGGTCCGGAAACGGATCCGCAGGAAGATTTATCAATGATCCGGCTCTCTACAACAACGCCAATGAGATCACAATTTCGCTTCGTAAAATCGCGGAAGACCTGCGCGCAGGTCGTGGCACTGCTGGTAAGTTTCTCACCGACGATGAACTTTACAATCGAATCAATCGCACAGCGGATCGTCTTGACCGCTCCATCAGTCGGATTGATCTGATGATTGCGGACATCAATGAAGGTCGCGGCACGGTTGGCAAACTAATTAAGGACGAGCAGATCTACAACGATGCGCGGGCGGCCATAGCTCGCTTCAATACGGCCGCGGAGAGGATCGACAACGTAGTGTCAGCCGCTCAGAGGGGCGAAGGCTCGTTTGGAAAACTCTTAACCGACGACGCTTTGTACTCCAACGTCAACCAACTCTCGTCTGAAGGCGTAAAGCTCCTCTATGACTTCCGCCAGAATCCGAGGAAATACCTTACGGTCAAGTTTGAGTTGTTCTAGCTAGAACTCATAAAAAAGCGGCTGCCATTCGGCAGCCGCTTTACATTACCCTCACCGCCCCGCTAGGTTCGGCTATACAAATTGATTACGCGTTCGATTGCACGGCGGCAGACTGCACAAAATGAGTTCGTGCGCGTAAACATTATGCAGTCGACCTCTGGCCGGAAATAACCCTTGGCTTCGTACATTGCGCCTTCAAAAGCGCCAACTTTGCCAAAGTATTTTTCCTTAGCGAAGAGCCCGCGTTCAAACTGTGAAACTTCTAGAAACAGTGCTTCCATAACTTCTTCCGGTCGTCCTTCACTCCGGATTAGGGCTCTCCGCTTTTGGTATTCCCGCGAGTTCTTTTCAAACTCCTCTTTGTTCCAGGGAGTGGGAATAGGGGTGTCAGGCGACACCAGGTCTTTCCACTTCAGATTTTTGGGATCAAGCAGCGCGGTTGCGTTGGGCTCCCAAGGCTCAACCCGTTCGGTTGCCGGTCCATACGCAACTGGAGAAGTGTAATACTCATCGGCTAAACCGGCGAAGTGATGCCCAAACTCATGAACAAAGACGTAAGGTGCCTGATTACTCTGTGCTGCCACTGTGCTGTAAAGCCCAAATATCCCGCCTCCGCCATAGGTTCTGTTATTGGCGAGAATCTCAACGAATTCATAAGGAGCGAATGAAGCGATTTCGCGGAACGCCTGGTTATCGAAAGTTAGAACGTAGCGTTCGGAACCGAAGGCGTCGTAGGTTGCGCCAAGAGGTGTCTGCCGATAGATCTTGCTGGACGGTCTCGAGATACCAGATTCCATGGACGGCGGACAAATAGCCCAAACGTTAAAATCTTTCCTCCGCTCCTTGAAAGGCGACGTGGAGAACAAAACAACCAGCAGCCTGCGGGCATCTTCCTCAAACTTTTTCATCTCTGACGCTTGATAGCCATCTCCCAGAATCAGGAAATCAACCTTATCGACGGGATCGCCGTTCTTCTCGAGTTCTATCAGACGTCCAGGGGACGAATGTTTTGAACGATCAATAAACATGTCGTCCGGATTAACGGTTACAGACCAGATCTCGCGAAACGCGTTGTTGGCATCACGTTTTTTCAACACGAGTTGGACCGGTTTGTCAGGTGCTGGAAATCTAAGAGATTCATGAAATGTGCGATTGATCTTTTTTGCCTCGTCAGTCGTTTCCCACTCGCCGTAGATGGAAGCAAACCCCCGCGAATACACGATTCGATTGGTATCGCGATCGATCACTTCGAACAAATACTTGCCAAGATTAGTGTGGTCGACAGGCTGGCTCGGATTTCCGGGCCACGGCAGCGGCTCGATAACCAGTTTGTCGAGGCTAAAAAATTCCTGGGTAGCATTGCCCGTGTGGTAGTAATCAAGGCGCATCGTAGGTGCGCCAAGAGCGGCGACACTGGTGAAAATCAAAACCAAGGCCCAGAGTATTGTGCTCACTGATAAACGCAGTAAGCGCCCTGTGACTCTGTTTTCTGCAAATTGAATCGTCATGAGATATGCCCTCTTTTTAAATCAATGTGGATGTCACGTAGATGTGTCCAGGGAACGTCCGATCAGCCATGGGATAGTGATCAGCATGAAGTAAGCGAACCACACTGTGGCAGAAAGAAAATAACCAGGCCCCGCTTTCAACAGAAAAACTAACACCAGAAGATCCAAAGTTAGATTGATGCCGGCAAGTGAGAAAGTTTCCGGGCGGTCATTATACGTGTTGAGTCACGTCCCGCAACATTAGTGGTCCGTTTAAAGAGTAGTTTGTTACGAAGATATTGTGACTGGCTCAATCACTAGATGAAGCTCTTGAACAGCTCAACCAGGAAGGCATAGAATGATTGCTCTTGATGGGCTCTGGCCGATAACTCATGCGTTCGTTTAAGGCCAGATGCAGGAAGTATTTGAAGCGCAGAATCAATTTAAACCAGCTGATTACCAGGAGGGAATGATGAATGATTCTTGTTTAAGACTTGCGACGAAGAAGAGATGCCTTGAACTTCCGGCGCTAGCTCTCGGCCTAACACTGCTTATGCTAAGCCAGACGTATGCCGCTCAAGGACAGCGAACTTCCGGTCGCACCTATACAAAAGAAGAGGTCGAGCGACTTATCAATGATGTGGAGCAGAGCGGCAACGAATTTCGACGGGACTTCGACAGTTGGCTAGATCGCAGTCGAATTGATGGGCGAAATCGAGAGGATCGATACAATGACCAAATCAAGCGGCTAACTGACGCGTTAAGTGCGCTGCGATCCAATTTTGATCGAAATGAGGATTGGTGGCTTGCTAGACGGGACATGGTGCGCGTACTGAATGAAGCACGCCCAGTCAACACCATGATGAGCAGCCGCGAGGTTGGTGGAAATTTAGACCGCCAGTGGGGTCGCCTGCGCCGAAACCTAAACCGTCTTGCTGACGCCTTTAACCTGCCACCGGTGGGTTCCGCGTTTTCCGGTAATCAACCCAACTTCCCTGGGCAGGGAGGCCGCGTGCCAAACTGGGCGGTAGGTACGTTTCGCGGCTGGACCAACACCGGTGAGGCAGAACTCACAATCTCAGCTAATGGTGCGGCCACGGCACGATCCTTATCTACAAATGCAATCTATAACGGCCGGTTCGCAAATGATGTTTTATATTTTGACTGGGGGTCTTTCAACATCGTTCGAGAAGGACGCGGAATCGCGACTGTTGAGATTGGCAACCAACGCAATAGAACTTCCTACACTCGTGTCGGTTCCGCCGGCGGTCAAGGTCCATTTTATCCCGGCCAAAATGGCAATGTGCCAAATTGGGCCGTCGGCACGTTTAGAGGATGGACAAACAACACAGAGTCCGAACTCACAATTATGGACAACGGCACAGCTACTGTACGGGCGGCCAGCTCAGGGACAATTTATCAAGGTCGATTCGAGAACAATGTCCTTACGTTCGATTGGGGTTCGTTCAGACTAGTGAGAGAAGGAAACGGCATCACGACTGTGGAGATTAACAATCCACAGAACCGAACCTCGTACCGGCGCGTCAACTGAGACGCACCTAAAATTGGGGAGAGCACTAAGCGTCGAGCCTATCCACGCTTTGTCTGGACTAGCACTTGAAAGCTTTGGGCCATCCCGCCTGGCAGAATCATCTCGCGCGCCTCAGTGCGCAGGCGCAACTTGTCAGATTCGCGCGTCGCCTCGTCTACACGGGTCTCAAGTTCCTCCAACAATCCTGCCTCCAGCAGAAACTCGTCCTGACGTTGAAACGTCACGACCTCTAAGCCTTCCCTGGTTCCAATCTCAAATACTCTGGTCCAATCAATTGACGTAGTAATGTCCTGTTCACCCGGACTCGCAAGAATTTCGCTCACAACCTGGTGACCTTGGAATGCTCGGAGTGTTCCATTACGGGATCCGGTTACTTTGTCGTTGTCATCGGATTCGAATCCGTAATCAACCGTAACAACGTACCCAGTGCCCAACCTTTTGTAGATCTGCGCAAGCCAATCTTCCATGCCGAGACTTACTTCGGCTGTTTCCCCTTCCGCCATTCGAGCGACCACTTCGTGTCTTAAACGTTCCGTTGAGAGTTCGCCGAGCAGCCACTGAAAGTTCCCTTCCCCGTCCACCTGAACGTAAAACTCGAGCGGCCTGCCATCACGCACTGTCACTCGATGCACAGGAAATGCATCTAGTAGTTCGTTTGAGAAAATGATCTTTGGGATGCTGGCGTTTAGATCCTCGATGGATTTGAATTGGACCCGGTCGCCGAAAGTGGCAAGTCGTTTTTTTGCTCGGGATTGAGCATCAGTGCTGAGTTCGTCAAAGACGTAGTCGGTGGCGAGGAAGACTTCGAGAAAACGGTCATGCAGTGTTTGCAAAACTGTTTCCGCAAAATATCCCTCGCCGCCTCCGACTTCACAAATCACAAACCTCTGAGGTTCTCCGAGAGCTTTGTATAGAGTCGCAAAGTAGCGCGCAAAGGTTGCACCGAAAAGCGCGGTTCGCTCGGGGCTGGTCCGATAGTCGCCCTGGCGCCCCCACCTCTGCCGGTCTGAACGGGAGTAATAGCCATACTCAGGATCATAGAGCGCAACTCTCATCCACTCGTAAAAGGTAATTGGACCTTCCGCGCGAATTCGCTCAAGCAAACGATCGGAAAGCGCGGACATTTAGACAGCTATCGATTCGCCGGATCGTCTTTATCGAGAAGGCGAGTTGTGTTTTCGGTAACGCTGGAGGGTTGTCGAATTTCAGAGGTGTTGGGGCGCCCGCGCCATGCACCAGTGGGAGTGGAACGGGCTGGCGGAAGGGCTGTTGGCACATGACTTCCAGGTAGAGTTTGAGGGGGTGCGTAAGCGGTCGTCACTATGTGATGTTTAGGAGCCCCTTCTTCAAAGAGTGCCGCGAAGAGCATTCGCATTAGGCCGCCCAGGAAGAAAATGATGGCCGCGAGAGGTACGAGTATATCGAGCAGGTTGGGTCCATGCGTGAAGCTACTGATG
>DASSCG010000405.1:0-3724 GCA_035697925.1 Pyrinomonadaceae bacterium | reverse complement strand
GCCTGCAGCGGGCTGCGTCACAATGATCGGAGCTTGCTGCGGCGCTGGAGGCGCTTGTTGAATGATCACCGGTGGCTGCTGTTGGGCAGGCTGTTGAACGATGGTTGTCTGCGGCGGTGGTGGTTGAGTTGCTGCCAAATTATCGTTGGCTGTGTCCGTTGTTTGACCGTTCATTAAGAACAGGACCAAGATCGTGACCAACGCCACGGCCAGAACTACGATGACTCCCACGGTCGCACCAGAAATACCTTCTCGCTCGGGTCGAACAGTCTCGGTTTGAGTTACTTCCCGTCGGGCTGTAGGTGTCTCGACAACTACCCTGCTTCTCTTAGCCTCTTCTTCGTAAGCCATACTGCTTCCTCCTATGATGTTAGTCTGGTCCCAGCAAAAGTTCAGTTCGGAAATCGCAATCTTGTTATTAGTTGAATACCAAAAGAGATAGAGCAATCGGCATTCCCGCGGCGAAAGGCCAGCATTTGCTTGGGAAATAAGACACTCCGCCGGGGCGGGGCTTTGGCGTCGGGCGTATGATTTTGAGTCTCCCACGTAACTTCATTCGTCAGATTGAGACACTGCGAATAATGGCAGATTGAGAGTCTCCTTGGCGTCTGAAGCAAGTACTTCGGACACCGCGGAGATCGGGATACCGAGTTCACAAATTCCGGTTTCCAAACTACGATTCACCTGCGGTTCCAATTTTCGGTTTAAGACAATCAATGACTACAGCGCTCGTCTACCACCCTGTGTTCCAGGAACACGACACCGGCCCTGGCCATCCCGAGTCGCCGTCACGTTATTCGGTCGTGATGAACGCGCTGCGAGCGGATGGCGAGCTCGGGACCAGTCTGGTCGAAGTGCAAGCGAAGGAAGCTCCTCGTGGAGTTGTTCAGGCTTGCCACACTCCTCAGCATTACAAGACTGTTGAGCGTGCCGTCAGCGAAGGAATTGGGTACCTCGACGCTGACACAGTAGTTTCAATGCGCTCCATGGAAGCAGCATTGCGTGGTGCAGGAGCAGCCTGCCAGGCGATCGACTTGGTGATGACTGGGAAAGCAAACAACGCCTTTGTCCCAGTGCGTCCTCCAGGTCATCACGCAACGGCGGAGCGGGCGATGGGATTCTGCCTCTTTAATAATGTCGCAGTAGCGGCTAAATATGCTCAGAATCAGTATTCAGAGATTGAGCGAGTGGCGATCGTGGATTGGGATGTGCACCACGGCAACGGAACACAGGGCATTTTCTATGACGATCCTACTGTCTTCTTTTTCTCGATGCACCAATATCCATGGTATCCAGGCACCGGATCGCGTGGCGAAACTGGTGTGGGCAGAGGAAAGAACTACACGCTGAATGTTCCCGTCAAAGCGCAGACTCGAGCATCTGAACAGAAACGCATGTTCGGCGCGGCGCTAGAAGAGATTGCTTCACAGTTCAAGCCTGACCTTGTGATCGTGTCCGCCGGCTTTGACTCGCACCAGGGCGATCCACTGGGCCAATTGCTGCTTGAAGACGACGATTTCATCTCTATGACGCGTGAAGTTAAGCAGTGGGCAGACAGTACGTGTAATGGGCGCATCGTTTCTTGCCTGGAAGGTGGTTACAACCTGGGCACCCTTGGTCAGACAGTGGTAGCACACGTTACCGAATTATCAAGGGATCCATAACCCCAGATGGAGTAACCATTGGGAGGCCTCAACCAAACTCGTCTAGAAGTTTGAATAGAAGCACGGCGGTGGAGTAAACTCAGCGCCACTTAAACCATTTCGGGACGCGATGCCTGAGAGGTTAGGTTGAGAGCCGCTACATTTCCGGGCCACTCTTGAACCAGCTAAACGTTAACCGCCAGACAAGCTAGTGCCAGCGCTCCGAAACCAGAGAGGGCAAACACCTCAGTTTCGTCCTCCAGGAGAAAAAGCGTCATGCCAGACCTTGAAATCACTTGTTCAGAATGTGGGAACCCATTCCCATTCACTGAACGCGAGCAGGAGTATTACAAAGAACGAAATCTGACTCACCCAAAACGCTGCAAGCCTTGCCGAGATGCTCGTCGCGCAAACTTCGGCGGCTCAAGAGGACCTGGTGGAGAAAGGCAGCGATTCGACATCACATGCGACCAGTGCGGAAAAGCTGACACCGTTCCGTTCAAGCCGTCCAGCGGACGACCAGTGCTCTGCGGCGAATGTTTTAGTGCGAATCGTGCGAGCCAGCAGGGAACCTAGCTTTCTTCGATAGCACGAGGCCAGTGGCGGTTCTCCTGATATTGGAACATGCGCTGGCCGAAAAATAAAATAGTCAAAGTAATCTAGATATCTTGGGGGAGTTTTGCACCCTAAACAAAGTAAGGTCTTGATGAATTACCAAACGATCAAACTCGAAAAGCGCGGCTCAGTGGGATTAATAATCCTCAACAGACCGGAGTCATTGAATGCGCTGACCCTGGAAGTCGGCAATGAATTCAAGGCTGCGGTGATCGAAACTCGCGAGAGCGGTGCCAGAGCGATAATCTTGACGGGAGCCGGAAGGGCATTTTGTGCGGGCGGCGATCTTCGAGAAATGCAGAAGATTGCTGAGCGCGAAGGAAGAGTCGACGCATTCTTCGATGAACCGCTGCAAGTGCTGAATGAGTGTTTGGTGTTAATCCGCGAGACGCCAATACCTTTCATCGCTGCTGTTAATGGCGCCGCATCAGGAGGTGGCTGTAATCTGGCTCTGTCATGTGACCTGGTGGTCGCCGGAGAAAGCGCTCGATTCAACCAGGCTTTTATCAAGGTTGGACTATCCCCCGACTGTGGGGGAACGTTCATCCTGCCCCGCTTGGTCGGATGGCGGCGTGCTACGGAACTGTTAATGACCGGAGACGTAGTAAGTGCTCAACAGGCGTTGGAAATGGGAATGATAAATGCCGTGGTCGCCGATGCTGATTTAATGCCGCAAGTAATGAAGATGGCAGAGAAGTTAGCGAGCGCGCCAACTGCGGCCATCGGACGAATCAAAGAGTTGTTAGAGGCTAGTGCCAATAACGACTACGCCGCTCAATTAGAACTTGAGAGGAAAGCACAACTTCAATCGGGACAAACCAGCGACTTCAGAGAAGGCGTCGCGGCGTTTATCGAAAAGAGGCCCCCAAAATTTGTAGGCGGCTAGAGTTCGGGACAGGTCTTAATGACTTTGGAGCCGCTGAAGTGATTGGCGGCTCTTTTCAATGGCGGGCGCCCTGGACGCGTTGAGATCCCAGACTGAAGGCTGTGCCAAATTTATGGCTTCGTTAACTTACATTCAACTGGTACGAACCAATCGCTCGTTTCGACGCTTGTTGATCGGGCAGGTGATTTCTGAGTTGGGCAATTGGTTCAATTTCATCGCCACCCTGGGGCTCGTGCGTCTCGTTTCACATGGAGCTGCCGAAGTTACCACCATCCTTTTGGTCGCTAGGTTACTTCCTTTCACTATCTTTGCACCTCTTGCCGGGGCGTTCGTTGATCGTTGGTCTCGCCGCACGGTAATGATTGTCTCCGATGTCGCGCGAATCCTGGTTGCCCTGAGTTTATTACTGGTGCGACGGCCTGAGGATCTTTGGATCGCTTACGTCGCTACTGTCGTGTTGTCTTTCTTTGGTGCCTTTTTCGAAGCTGCCAAAAATGCTTCGGTTCCAAACATCACTGGGGAGCGAGATCTGCTTGCGGGGAACGCCTTGATGTTCTCGTCGAGATTTCTGCTCATGGCA
>DASSCG010000404.1:0-4769 GCA_035697925.1 Pyrinomonadaceae bacterium | reverse complement strand
GTAAGCGTAAGCGAGGGTTGGTGGCATATCCGCCGCCATAGCCTTAATGGCTTGCTGCTGCTCCTGAGGCAAGCTATTCGCTGAACTTGCGATTCGATCAGCGAATGGCTGCACCAGTGGCGCCAGGTTGTGATAGAAGAGTGCCGAGAAGTTTGCGTTGCCATCAGCCGGCAACCCTGCGGTAAATCGCGTCGAACGGAGTATCGTATAACCCGCTTCTTGCGACCGGACGGATCTCTCAACCATTGCCCGGCTGGGTCCTACGATCATGTAACCATTCACGTATGTGAAGTTCACTTCGACGCCGAAGTCAGCAGAGCGTAACGTGTAATACGTTCGACCGCCGATGTCGGCACGATCCCAAGCCAAACCGGTCTTACTGAACTTCGCTGCCTCTTTGTTGATTTCAGCAATCACATGTTCAAGTGTCTGATGCAGATGCTGAGGATCATTTACTTCGAAGACCATCTTCCACGAGGGAGTTGGCAGGATGGGCCCATCGATAGCGAAGGCGAACTCGCCTCCCAACGGCGCTGCGATGTCTTTGCGAATATCCAGCCCACGTTCAGCCTGCAGCTTATCCAGGTTCTTGCGAAGATCGGGTGAAACTGTCTCAACCACTCCGAGCAAATCGTCTACCAGGGCACTCGGATCTCGGACCACGAAGCCTGCAACTACGTTTGCATCGGGTGAGATGTATTCCAGGGAACCCATTGGTTCGGGTGCGGCCAGCCACGAAGGAAGGCCCTTCTGCGCTTCACTAAACGAAAGCACTGCCCGGGTGTGGGTTTTGCCCTGACTCTCTTTCTGATCGAGAGCGAAATACTTGAGATTCAGAATTCCCAACTGCTTCAAAGCGCCTTCACGTTGAGCAGCATCCTTGCCCTTCGTCATCTCTTCTTTAGCTTTATTGATGACCTTCTCGAGATTGGCAGCTACTACCAGACCGGCTCCCTCTTGATAGACGGCCGCAATACGGCCATGGAAAGGAGTGCTGGTAAAGCCGCTCTTGCCTCCCTTTTCCACTACCGAGGCGAGTTCCTGCAGCTGTTGTAGTTTCGGACTGGCAGCGAACAGGTCGTTTTGAATCCAGACGTAAAGCGCTTCATTCTTCTTTCCGGGCTGGGCCGTAGCTTCAACGGCCGTAAGTGGATTATCGATAAAAAGAATGGTTGGTCGTCCCTGCGAACTACCCGCGTATTTTGCTATCTGCTGGTCAAGAAACTGTCTGAAGTTGGCCGGGTCCTTGAGCTCGGCCAGGACCAAAGGTGACGCCGGCTCGCCTTTTTCGTCAGTAGAGACCGACACTGCAACTTCATCTCCCAGGTAGTCGCCGAACTCACGAATGGTATCGATGACTTGATCCATTCCGGGGCCCTTGCGACCAGACTGTTTCTGCTCCCACCATTGTCGCAATGCTGCATTTTGATTAATGCGCTCCTGCATGATGCGGTGCGACTCCGCAATCGTCGAGGTCAAGTTAGGAAGAGCCGCGTAAACGACTGTGCTTTCAGGCATCAGATCCAGCAAATGAGTCGAATTGCGCACACCGGGCTGCTGAACTGTGGTCAGTTCTTTCCGCAAAGCGTTTAAGCCGGCCAGAGTTTGCGCATAGCTGGCGGCCTTGCGGCTCCAGGCTACCTCGTCTTTGACCGGTACGCTCTCGATGCTGGCGTTTGAAGTTGCCTGCTCACCAGGACGCAGTACCCGTTCAGCACCCTTGTGGTCCACATGAACTTCACCTTCAATAACCGATACTCTTGAACCCTTGGTGCCGTTGTTAACTGAGAAGATAGTGCCCGTAACTGAAACCAGGGAATCGCCAGTATCGACGTACAAGCGTTCGCCTCGCTGCTTCGCTGCTTCAACAATAATGCTGCCGCGATTCAAATGAATCGTCGTACCTTGAGCATTCTTGTTTACCGAAAGCTCTGAGCGATCTTTCATCTCGATCACTGATCCATCACCCAGACGCACGAATGCGTGCGCATCTTTCGCGGTCCGAACTCGCTCACCTTTTTGCAAACGCTGACCCGCAACCACCGGCGTGCTGGTTGTATCGGCAATTTGAAAAACCTGGCCCTCGGCAGCTTCAACTGTAGCTTCCAGGGGCCCGCCAAAGGGCGCGTAACGCTGGATGAAAGGAAGCGCCAGCAGGCCAAAGCCAATAACCAGCGCGGCCGCAATGCCCCAGCGTAGTACGACCGGCTGCAGACTGTATCGTCGCGCAACCGTGGCGGTCTTTTGCGGGGCCTTGCTTCGTGAACGTGCTTCCTTCATTGCCTTGCGACAAGGAATGCACTCATGTGTATGGTCCACCAAAAGCAACGAGCGCGCTTCTGATAGATGGCCGTTTAGATAAGCAGGGATCAGTGACTGAAAATCGTCGCAGTTCTCAATTCGGTCAACTGCTGTTTCCATTCTTAGTTCACCTGCGCCTTGAGCGGAGAGACGCGCCCAAACACGTTCTGCCGCCGCATTAACCACCGTCGAGTCAATTTGCTCGTTCCGAATCGCGGCGGTTACTTTGTCGAGGTTCGAATCCGTATTCTTGTTCATTTTCTTCTCCAGATAGTGCCTTAAGTTGCATTAACTTCAGTCTGTTTTCCGGCTCTTTTCTGCTCCCGTAGCGCACTCTTAAGTCTCTGCTACGTGTTGCTTCAAATATTGCCCAATCTCTTTTCGAAGTTTTGTGCGCGCCCTGTGAAGCACCACGCCGACAACCAGATGCGACGTCCCTAACAACTTCGCAATCTCGTGGTTTTCGTAACCTTCGTAATAACGCAGCACAAACATCTCCGCGGCAGTGGTTCCCAAACGAGCTACTGCTTCTCGAATCAGCAGCTGCAGCTCACGATCAACATGCTCCGCTTCAGGGTTCTTAATGGTGCTTTCAAATGCGGCTGCATCGGCGTCTTCTAGTCCGATTGACTTTGATCTGGTACGGCTTCGCATCAGATCCAAGCTGGCGTTGATTGCCGCTCGTGATAGGTAAGCTTCAGGATTTGGCCCTAAGTCAGGACTGTCCTGGCCTTTTAAAAGCCGCAGGAAAATGGTTTGGAGCACGTCTTCCGCATCCGCGGCGCTGCCGGTTATGCGGTGAGCCGTGCGAAAAACACGATCGTGGTGCGCTCGGAAGAGCATTTCGAGCTCTCCCGGTGGATTTGGAACTGGTCTCAAGGTTCTTACGGCTGCCTGCACAATGCCCTCCTGAAGGTCGTCTGCCATTGTGTAAACGACCACGAGGGGGCCTTATTAACAGCGAATCTGCAAATTTACTGGGTTCCGGGAAGGGCCGACAGCACAGCAGGCCGGTCGTGACCGAAGGGCAAATGCCTAAGAAATCGCTGGAAATCCCGTTTCGCCCGGGTTTCGAGCAAACCATGGCTGCAATCAGCGAATGCTTTCAGTTTGGCTCTCAAGAACCCTGATCATGACGAGCATTCGAATTTAACTCAGCAATAGCTTTCAATCAGACTGGCGGGCCTTCGCTGGCATCAAATTCCTCCATGTCCTTAGTCCACTCATACAGCGGACGACTTTGGAGGAGGCGGACACACCGGTTCCATCGCAGAATTGATTCATCGTTGTCCGATGGCCGGATCTTCGACGCGGCCTCAAAGTAACCCATAGCGTCCTCGAAGATTGGGTAAACGTTGTGCGGCGGCCGACCGGCGCGCAATTGTGCTTTTGCTTTTCGCTCCTGAAGAATTCCGAGGTGATAGACGCGTTCGTACTCGCTGGTTAGTCGGCGAAACACTCCCTCGGATTCCGAATATCGATCAGACGCCTCACCGGTGAACTGGTCCGTAATTGCGAGGCCCAGTAGACGCAGCGCTGTCTGGTTATCAGCCTGCTCGCTGAGTATGTCGCGGCAAATGGATTCGGCTTCGCCAGGCTCGTTCAAGTAACGGTAGACTTCCGCTTTGGAGATCGCCTCGGCGATGCCCGCTCTTGAGATTGGTTTAAGCTTTAGTTCCATATCTCTCTCCTAAAAGAGGCGCAATGTCCTATTTTCCGTTTTGGTGGCCGCAACAGGGATTCGTTCAAAACCGATCCACGAGAATGACACGAAACCGCACGAAATAATTTTTCGTGATAGTTCGTGTAGTTTCGTGGATCGTTTTAGTAATCGTTTCTCAAACCATAACATTACCATTTACTTTAGTTTCTTCCCCTGCAGCTTTCGCAAGAACCACCTGACGGGATCGTAGTAATCATCCACCACGCGCTCTTTTAATGGAATGATGGCGTTGTCGGTGATGTGAATGTCTTCTGGACACACCTCTGTACAACATTTCGTGATATTGCAGAGACCGATGCCTAACTCACCCTTCAGTAAGTCGGTTCGAGAAATGCTATCTAACGGATGCATTTCCAGCCCGGCAATGCGCACAAAGAAGCGAGGCCCACCAAATTGCTGCCCTTTTTCGTGATCGCGCAAAACGTGACAAACATTTTGACAAAGAAAACACTCGATGCACTTGCGAAATTCCTGCACGCGGTCTACGTCCCGTTGGTCCATTTTCCAATCAGCGTCAGGACGCGGCGTGAACGGAGGAATTCTCCTGTTGACTTTATAGTTCCATGAAACGTCGGTGACTAAGTCTCGGATCACTGGAAAACTCTTCATCGGCTGTACAGTGATCGGTTCGTCAAGCGGCAATGCATCCATCCGAGTTTTGCAAGTTAGACGGGGCCGGCCATTAACCTCTGCGGAGCACGAACCGCATTTGCCTGCCTTGCAATTCCAACGAACAGCGAGATCC
>DASSCG010000403.1:0-8679 GCA_035697925.1 Pyrinomonadaceae bacterium | reverse complement strand
GACAGATCGGCTAGTGCGACAACAAGCAGAAGCCCGGTGACGCCCAGCGTAGCCAGGATATACAGAATAGCGGTCTGTTCCTTGTAGATTAGAAATACAGTAAGGATAGTGATCGCAGCTATCCAGGCAAAAGTAAGCAGTCTTCTGTTGCGGACTTTGTTAACTTTTCGGTTCATCTAATATGCCCTTTAGTAGACAGTATCAAGGTAGTCGATCAATAAAGCACGCGCGTGGGGAGTACTTGCCCGCTAGCCGCGACAGCGCTATTGAAAACTCCAGACACAGCTCCCATCAATGTGGTCCCAATTCGAGACGACGAAAACATCCCGGCTTCCGGAACTTCAATAATATCGTAAGGCTCCAGGACTACGTCCGGTTTCTGTTTTTTCTTAATCGCAGAGTAGTCAACGTGTATGGTCTCCTGCTCAGGAGATCCTGGTTTCTGCCGGTAGATTCTGATGTCGGTCATCTTAGCCACTTTCGTCGCCCCACCCACCATTGCCAGGGCCCGACCGAGCGTCAGTTGATCGCGTATGAAAACACCTTGCGGAGCAACCACGCTTCCAGTGATATAGACAGGTTCAGCCTCAGTCACCAGTATGTAGTCGCCCGGACGAATGATTGGATTTGCTTCGAGCTTGCCTGCTCTTAGTTCAGAGATCTTGACTAAGGTCAGCGGAATCTTCGTGCCGTCGATAGGCGCTGCGTCTGCTTCCTCACCGGGTCCTGGGCACATCACGGGTTCGGTGTGAAGAATCTGAATTGTTCCAGATGCCCGTTCTGTAAATCCACCTGAGGCCGCCATCAATTCATTCAAACGCACCTTGCGCTGCATTTGAATTCTGGTAGCCTGCCGGACGGCTCCGAACACAGTTGCGGGCGGTCGACTATTCCTCTGAGTAATACGAACACTGATCTGAGGCTTCTTGAGATACTTGCCATAGGCTTCAGCGATGTCTTTTTGGACCTCTTTCTCAGTTCGACATTTTGCGGGTATCGGTTTCTCGAGAAATGGTAGCGAACTAATATTCCCGTCGCTGTCGATTTCAGCTGTTGAGTTCAGGTCAGGCTGTCCAAAGATCCTGACATCCAGGATGTCACCAGGTCCAAGCAGATAATTCTTAATCCCCTGAGTGTCGACTGATGAAGAAGATTGTGTAGGTGGAGGAGCTTGATCCTGGGCCTGCCCAGAAACTACAAGCAAGAGACAGACGAAAGCCGCCGCAACGGATGTTATCTTCAATTTCATAAGCGAACCTCAGAATCAGAGAGACGCGAGTCTCAACTCTATGATGAACTGATATGGAGAAACCATGAATTAACGGTCTTTTGTGGGGGTATTCAAACCTGCCTTGCTCTTGCCGCCCTGATACTCTACCCGGCCCTTACCGCGCTTTCTCACCGTGCCTGGCACCGCAAAGCCCGTAAAAAGTAAGTTGCAATGATCGCACAAAAGGTTGTAGATGCCAACCATGCGAAAAAGCAGTGGAGTCGGCTTATAACCTCGGCGAATACGAGACCGTCGACACTTGGGACACTTTTGTGAAATCAATGTGAGTTGCTCTCAATTCGATGTGTCTACTTGATTATCTCTCATTCGGGGGATTCCTGTGGCGATTTCAAACGCGCTCGAAGTGACTCGATTTCACGGTGAATTCTCTCCGCGCCAGCCACCCTCACATCTTCTTTGACAGATTCGCGCTCCAAGTAAAACAGCGCGTCCTTGTATCGATCAATGGCCCGCCGATAGTGGCCCTCGAACGCCGCCCGCTCGGCCAGTTCTACCCAATGAGCTACTTTGACCGACGCAATAAACTCCGTAATCGCCAGCTTCG
Organism: Pyrinomonadaceae bacterium; assembly: GCA_035697925.1. Lineage (GTDB taxonomy): Bacteria > Acidobacteriota > Blastocatellia > Pyrinomonadales > Pyrinomonadaceae > PSRF01. The sequence continues at coordinate 6,844 of DASSCG010000403.1, read as the reverse complement.
ACTCTTTCAATTCGAGTTCGTTCGGAAATATCTGGAGGGCAGAATCCAAACAATCAACGGCCCTATTTGCCGTTTCGATCTTATCAGACATTCGCACACGTTTCTGCGCCTCGTGGGTGAAGCTCCGCGAAGAGTCCCTGGCCCATGTCAGCAGGTGATGCTTCTCTAAGGTACGGACGCGCTCCTGGCCGGCACGGATTGCGTTGCGCTTATCAGGCGGAAGCGTGTTTTGGCGCAATACCTCTTCGGTGCTTTCCAGATATTTACGACAAAGGTTAAAGACCTCCAGATGGGAATCCGGAGATGAGGCGATCTCAGCTTCTGTCGATTGCTTCTGAATCGTTGCCAGCGCGGCGGCGTGCACCGAGCTTGAATAGGTCTTTTTCGCGAACTGTGGCTTTTCACCTTTTACGCGGGTTCCACTATCCGGAATGCTCTGTTCAAGAAGATATCGAGTCCACGCTCGTCTCATTACCACTTCGCGTGCAGATAGTGCCACCAATAACACTACGCTCGCAGCGAGACCAGCAGGGACCCAAGGCGCCTCATCGCCTCCTACAACTAACATCCACCACAAAGCAAAGAAGAGAGCCAGCGCGGCTGCAACCGCGGCAATCATGTATCCTGTGCTTGAGGGCATGCGCGAACGCGGGGGACGTCTGCGGGTGGCGTCGGTTGAACTACGTGAACCTGAACGCGCCGTTCTGGGAAAGAATTGATCAGCTGGATTATTGGCCAAACGATTCCCTTTGCGGGGATGGTCCGGAACCACAACCGTGGCGTCGGGACGCGCGGTTCAGAGGTTTCATGCTTGTGTCCCCTCCACACAAGCCTGCTGGCACATAGTCAACTTTTTGGGCTTAACCTGTCAATATATGGTGGCTTTGCATTCCAATCTCCAATTGATGAGGGGCTAATCAGATGGACGCAGGGTTCGCGGATAAAGTCGTGCTGGTAACTGGCGCAACATCGGGAATTGGACGGGCTTGTGCCTTAAGGTTCGCTGCAGGCGGTGCCCGGATAGCTGCGGTAGGTCGGAATGAAGACGAATTATCTAAACTAGAAAAAGAAGTAGGTGCAGCTAACAACACTCTGCTACTTCGCGCTGATTTGTCTCGAACCGGTGAAGCTGAACGCGTGGTTGAGCAAACAGTTAAAGCGGCTGGCGGAATTGATGTACTTGTAAACGCGGCCGGCCATATCGCCACGGGATCGATCGAAGATACAACTCTAGAAGCCTGGGATACGATGTTGAATATAAATCTTCGGGCCGTCTTCTACCTTATGCAAAAGGCAGTACCAAGTCTCATCCAGCGACGCGGCAACATAGTTAATGTCTCAAGCGTTACAGGAACCCGAGCTTTTCCCGGCGTCCTTGCGTATTGCGTTTCGAAAGCGGGAGTTGATCAACTAACACGTTGTGCCGCGCTGGAGTTAGCTTCGAAAGGGGTTCGAGTTAATGCCGTCAACCCCGGAGTGGTAGTGACAGAGATACACAAGCGCGGCGGCATGTCTGAAGAACAGTACGAAGCTTTTCTTGAGCGCTCAAAACAAACTCACCCTCTCGGCCGAGTCGGACAAACGAATGAGATTGCCGAGTTGGTCTTTTTTCTTGCCTCTGACCGAGCGTCCTGGATCACCGGTTCTACCTACTCCATTGACGGTGGTCGGGCTCAAACCTGCGCGAGGTAATCCTCGCGGAGCGCCAGCTCGTTGGTGGGCGAAAAGATTGCCCGTTAAAACAAGAATCTGGATATACTCTGCGCGCGAGCGTATTAGTAAGAATCGAAGGTGAGATGGAAACAAAGGAATTTCAGAAAGGATCAGGCGAGGGCGAAAGATGAATCCTCAATATTCAAATCCCGCACCCGTGATCCAACGATCAAGTCATAAGAGCGCTTTCCGAATAATGCTGGCGGCAGTAGCAGCATTGATCGGATTACTGCTTGCGCTAATTGTTCTGCTGCTGATTGGATTTGAGACTGGACCAGTGGCGCTGCTAATAGGCCTTGTCTCAGCAACTATTCCGGTACCGCTGTACCTGATGCTCGTGCTGTGGATAGATAGGTATGAATCCGAGCCGCTTTGGATGCTGGCCACTGCTTTCTTTTGGGGGGCTCTAGTCGCTATCTTCATCGCCTTTCTTTTCAATACGGCAAGTAGCCTCATGGTTGCGGTCATGACCGAAAGCATGGAAGCGGGGCAAGCCTTTGGCGCCGTAATCTCCGCTCCCATCGTTGAGGAACTTTCAAAGGCTTTTATTCTTTTCATTCTCTTCTTCAAAAAGGATGAGTTTGACGGAGTCGTCGACGGTATTGTTTATGCGGGAATGGCTGGCCTGGGGTTCGCCATGACCGAGAATGTTCAGTACTACGGCCGTGCGGTGATGGAATCAGGAAGTGGAGGCTTGACGGCTGTTTTCATACTTCGAGGAACTCTCTCTCCGTTTGCGCACCCTCTATTTACTAGTATGACCGGGATTGGTTTGGGCCTGGCGCGGCAGTCTCGCAATACCTTCGTCAAACTGGTGATGCCCGTCGTCGGGCTTTTAGTTGCAATATCGATGCACGCCATTTGGAATGGCTCGGTTGTGGTTTTCGGGGGCGTGGGTTTTCTATTGGCCTATTTGTTCATCATGGTTCCGGCTTTTGTAATCATTCTGGCTGTGATCTTTTTCGCGCTGCGCAGAGAGGGCCAAGTTGTTAGAGAGTTTCTTCAGCCCGACCTTCACGGAGGCCGGCTGACCAGACAGGAGTATGATCGGCTCTGCACTATTAGAGGCCGCATGGGCGCGTCCTTTAATGCTTTTTCCCGGGGTGGGATAGGAAGCTGGCGCACATCCCGGCGGGTGAATCAAATTGCCAGCGAACTCGCTTTCCATCGTAGCCGTGTCGCTCGGGGGATCTTGCATGCCGATGCTCAGGAACGCGAAGCAGAATATCAGGCAGCTCTTCAGGACTTGCTGACGCGTCTCCGCTAGCATGCAGGGTTATTGCAGTAAAGTCTCGCGAGTTTTGTTCCTGTTCGCTTATACTGTTAACCAGTGTCCTGTCTTTTTCATAAAGCAGACCAGTGAGAGTTCAACTTCTACCCAGCACTTTTGACGGCCAGGGAAACGCTACCCTAGAGCAGCGTCTGACCTGCTACCTCATCGACGATTGCGTGGCCGTTGATGCGGGAAGTATTGCGATTGCTCTAAGTACCGAGCAACGGGCAAAGGTACGGGACATCATTGTTACTCACCCTCACATGGACCACATTGCGAGTTTGCCGATTTTTATCGACGACCTCTATCCCGCATTGGAAGAACCAATCCGAGTCCATGCCACTGCTGAAGTGATTTCACTTCTGGAACGGGACATTTTTAACTGGAATGTCTATCCGAGGTTTTCTGAGTTAAAGAATGACTTCGGGCCGGTGATGGAGTACGTAACTATCCCAGAAGGCGTGCCGGTAGAAGTGGCCCACCTGACAGTGATCGCCTTGCCGGTAAACCATATTGTGCCAACTGTGGGGCTAATCATTTCGGACGGAAAGAGCACTGTGGCTTTCAGTTCTGATACGGCGGAGACTGAAAAGTTTTGGAAAGCGGTAAATGATATGCCGCACATCGATGCGCTCCTGATTGAAGCTTCCTTTCCCAACGCCATGGCCCAGCTAGCCGAAGTGTCGCGACATTTCACGCCCGCGACACTTAGTCAGGAGCTAAAGAAACTTCACCATAATGGTTTGGACATCCTGGCAGTCCACCTCAAACCGGCCTACCGCGACATAATTATCAAGCAGCTGGCAGCGTTAAATCTTCCAAATTTGAATGTGATGGAACCCAGCAAGACTTATAGCTGGTAGGCACGCCTAAAGTTCAGATGAGGTTCAGCGAGACTGCACAAACTCTTTCTCTGCGTGTTCACCCGATGCCCCGTCGAGTGTCACTCGCCCACTGGGCAACAACTCCTTGACGCGAAAGGTTCGTTCCTGTCGATCCCGTCCGGGCATCAGCTCCGCGCGAAAGGTGACCAACATCCCCGGCCGTGCCCAGACGTCGGCATCATGATTGCGATAAAGCTGATTATCTCTGGTTCCCATGGTTTTCTTTTTTGCCAAGTAAGCGCCGACGGCACCAAATGCGCCTGCAGCCAATGCCAGACCACCCAGCAGGCGCTTAGTTCCCTTCTTCATTAATCTAATGTTCGCACAGAGGGTCTAGCCGCGCCGTGATAGTGGGCAAACCGCTTAGGGCCCGATCTGCGTTCAATTGCGTGAAATTCGTCCATTCTGCGGGCACCTTGTCTTCTGCAAAGATTGCTTCCACCGGGCACTCAGGAACGCAAGCATCGCAATCAATACAGGTCTCGGGGTGAATTACCAGCATATCATCATCAAGATGAAAGGCTTCAACGGGGCAAACCAGAGCGCAGTCCGTGTATCGGCAATTTACGCAGGGTTCTGCAACGACGTAGGTCATTCAGACGGATCCTCCTGTAGATGTAGTCGGGGTCGAGATCGCTGGTTGTGTGACTCGTCCTATAATTAAACACGAATCGAGCAGTTTTAAAAGATAAGATTGCGAATTGTCCGTGTGGCTATTCGGATTTCTCGTTTAGCCAGGCGCGAACCGGCGCACCATTGGTAAAATCGTAAAAACCAAGATCTTCCTGAGACAGCATTTTGGTTAACAAAATAATCTGACCGGTATGCATCGAAAAGTGTTCGGTCACATGGAAGATAGCTTCAAGCGCGGTTACCTTGGTTTTCTGAATCTCAAGCCTCTCAAGACAGCGCTCAAGCTGAAAGTTAGATAGTACAGAATCAACGTCTTCCAGGGTTTGCTGGAGTGTAGTAAGTAGTTCCTCCCGTGAGATCATCCCTCGTTGATCAAACTCGGTCTGCCGAGTCCTCACATCTACCTCGCCTCCGAGTCCACTAACGATCCATTGTCGAGCATTGCCGGAGAGGTGCAGGCAGAGATTGCCGATACTATTTGATTCGGAATTTGGCCGCCACCAAACCTGCTCATCTGTCAGTATTTTCAAGCAGTTTTCCAGCTTCGGCAGGTAGTCGTTTTTCAAGAGGTGACGAGCATGCTGTATGAAAGCAAGCGCTACTTCGTTTTCCCTGACAGTGTTCTGGCTCTGCAATGTAGTGAGAGGTTACTGCTCTAGTCTGCCTGGTCGTCCGAAGCAGAAAATTCGAGTTTTTGTTTATGCTTAGCTTTCCGAGCAGCGGGTCTGGCCTTTTCATCCGGCTTCGCATGACTCATTGGGTGTCCCGGCGGAGCCGAAGGTTTTCTAATACTGTCGAAAACTGGCCGCTCCTTTCCCGTGGCTTTGTTACGCTTCGATGCTTTATTGGCGTTGGCCATTTCGACCGCCTTCCAAGAAGGGAAAAGTCTGAAGGTACGTTTATCCGATGCTATTCCGGTGTTGAGCGACTGTCAATTGGCAGATTTTCTTTAGTCGCGCAGAACGCGGAGCGTCATTTTCCCTGTTCCAATTCTCTTTTAGTGTTGGCTTGGAAAAAACCGGAGAGTTGGACAACTCTCCGGAGAATTAAATTTCGCTCGGGCGCGGGGTATCAGATAGGAATTTGAGCGCGCTGGCAGATTCGGCGCTGCGCTTCTGTTGTAATTCATTAACCCAATTGGTTACCGTCTTGACCATTTCGCGCGCGGTTTCGCGAGGTGAATTCGCCTTCCGCTGAGAAGTTGGCTGGCTCTTCAATTGGCCCTTTTTTATGACTCGAATTGTTTTCTTACCTGACATTGTCTATTTACCTTCGTTTCTGTTTCCTTAAGAACGCTTTTCGTCTCCTGAAGTTCCGTGTTTCCGTTTGAATTGCAATTGTAGAACGCTGTTGCGGGTTTATCTTGCAAAGACCGCGCCGCAGCCGTCTCAAACGAACTTAAAAACCGCCGTCGAAGAAATTTCCTATTAAACTCGGCCGCCTTTTGTTGGTTTTAACGGGGTGATCTTTGAGGAAATGCTAGTAAATACGTACATCTCCTGAGACCCCGCGTAGCTTTTCGCAACAGCCGGCTCAAGGGTCGTGTGACGCGGATTCCGCTGCATGTCGCGGCTCCAAATATTTTTCTGTGTCTTGTAGACGACGAAAAAGAGACCCAAAAGTGCACCACCGTTCACATATCTCAGCCCGCTAATCATGTACTTCGTGCCAAAGAAAATTAGCAAAGTATTGATTACGATGAGGGCAAGTCTGAACTCGGTCGGGCCCAGCTTAAGATGACTGATGGTCAGACGGTCGGTGGCCGAGTAAGCCAGGAACGCGCTTACAGCGAAGGCGCCAAATACTGCGAGAAGAAGCAGAACCTGATAGCGGGATTTTTCCGGAAGGATGAACGCGTAACCAATTATCACTGAACACAAAAATACATAGTCGAGAAAGTGGTCCATATAGTAGCCCCACCTGACCAGTCCAGTGTTGCGATACTTTCCCAATTTTCCGTCGAAGTGATCCGTCAGGTATTGGAAGCAGATCATCACCGACACTCCCCAAAGCCACCGAATGTTATTCGCGGCCAGGTAACTAAATGCGACTATAAGTATGGACCATGCGAGTGTCAGCATGGTGAGATGATACGTTTGGAGCCACTTGGGGATCCTGGGTAAAACTAGAGGCGAGAACCGGCGCTCAAGTGGTGAAAGAAAGGATGTGTTGGTTTTGTTGGCTCCTGCGAATTGTTGAGTTTGCATTTTCTTAATTGACTGAAAGTCGAATTTACCTCGCTTGGGGAGGAGCAAACTCCACGCCATCCATGTCACGACGGCATAAGGCCTTTTTCCAATTATTTAACCGAGAAAGGGATCGAGTAGTCCGGAATCAAGCT
>DASSCG010000402.1:0-5243 GCA_035697925.1 Pyrinomonadaceae bacterium | reverse complement strand
CATTTCGTCCAACCTTGGGTTGGTCTCGAACCACGGTCTTGGTCTTTCCGGCTTCCTCGCCGGCTGGGGCTGCTCCTTGATTCGGACCAGTGAAAGTGAAAGAAGAGGGGCGGCGCGGCAAACGACGCTGGCGCAAGGCCTCCGGCGGTTCTTCCGCGACAACTTGCAGATTAAAGAGCGAGCGGATGGTGCTGGTGTCGATGCGGTCAAGCATTTCCTGAAACAGATCAAAGCTCTGCTTCTTGTATTCAACCAGCGGATCCTTCTGGCCGTAGCCAACCAAACCTATGCCCTGCTTTAAGTGATCGAGGGAAAGCAAGTGATCCTTCCACTGTGCATCGATGATGTTGAGCATGATGATGCGTTCGTAAGTACGCATCGCCTCGACACCGATCTGCTCTTCCTTCTTGGCGTACTTAACCTTTAGCTTCGCCCAGATTGCTTCCGTGACTTCTTCAGACGCCATCTCCGGTACATCAATCCGCTCTGCATCAACATCAAGATCGTAAATAGTCTTGACCTGAAGCTTGTAACTATCGACATCCCAGTCGTCCGGGGAAACATCCGGATTAAGGTATTGCTTTGTCAGATCCGAGAGCAGGTCATAAGCAACTCCAGACTTTGGCGGATCACCGAGGAGGTAATCGCGCTGATCGGGCTCCTCCATCAACTGACGGCGCAGACCATAAATGGTCTCGCGCTGCTTGTTCATAACGTCGTCATATTCAAGCAGGTGTTTCCGCTGTTCGAAGTTCCGCCCCTCAACTGACTTCTGCGCTGAGGCAATACGCTTCGAAACCATCTTCGATTCGATGGCCACACCCTGTTCCATACCCAACCGTTGCATCAGTGCTTTTACCTTGTCGCCGGCAAAAATGCGCATCAGATCGTCTTCCAACGAGAGGAAGAATCGAGACGAGCCTGGATCGCCCTGGCGGCCCGCACGTCCTCGCAACTGGTTATCGATGCGCCGCGACTCGTGCCGCTCAGTGCCTACGATATGCAGACCACCGATACCTACAACCTCATTGTGTTCCGCTTCGACGATCCGTTTGGCACTGGCAAAAGCCTTGGCCCATTGCTCATCGGTGGCTTCATCGGGATCGATCTCTTCTTTCTTCAAAAACTCCCGGGCCATGAAATCAGGATTGCCGCCTAACAAAATGTCGGTACCGCGGCCGGCCATGTTGGTTGCGATTGTTACCGCGCCCTTGCGACCGGCCTGGGCCACGATCTCCGCTTCGCGCTCATGATATTTGGCATTCAAAACGTTATGCGGCACTGCTTCTTTCTGCAGCCGGCGAGCAATTAGCTCTGAGTTTTCAACCGAAACCGTACCTACCAGGGCCGGCTGGCCGCGATCATGACATTCCTTGATTTCTTCTATGACCGCGTCCCATTTTTCTCCGAGTGTCCGATAGATTACGTCTGAGAAATCAGTGCGGACCATGGGCATATGCGTAGGAATAACTGTGACGTCGAGTTTGTAGGTAGAGTTGAACTCGGCCGCCTCGGTTTCCGCCGTTCCGGTCATGCCGGAGAGCTTTTCGTACAAACGGAAGTAATTCTGCAGCGTGATCGTAGCCAGGGTTTGGTTCTCTTTTTCGATCTTGACGCCTTCTTTAGCCTCGACTGCCTGATGCAGCCCATCAGACCAGCGCCGGCCCTTCATCAGTCGCCCGGTGAAGTCATCAACGATGATCACTTCGCCATCCTGAACGACATACTGATGGTCCAATCGGTAAAGGGTATGCGCCTTCAAAGCCTGCTCGACGCAATGGAGCAGGTCCATGTTCGAGGGATCGTAGAGATTCCCAACTCCGAGGAGTCGCTCAGCCTTGTCCACACCCTCTTCAGTAAGCACGGCGGTGTGGGCTTTCTCATCAACGACGTATTCACCGGTCTTAACGCCGTCTTGGTCCTCGCCACGTTTGAGTTGTGGGATGATCGCATCTGCCTTGTAGTACTTGTCAGTAGCTTCGTCAGATGGTCCGGAAATAATTAGAGGTGTACGGGCTTCGTCGATAAGGATGGAATCAACTTCGTCTACGATTGCGTGATAATGGCCGCGCTGAACACAAGTCGCGAGGTCAAATTTCATGTTGTCGCGCAAATAATCAAAGCCAAATTCATTATTGGTGCCATAAGTTATATCAGCGGCATACGCGCTTTGCCGCTCGAAATCGTCCATGTCGTTCTGAATGCAACCAACCTCGAGGCCGAGGAAACGATGAATCTGTCCCATCCATTCCGCGTCGCGAGAGGCAAGGTAATCGTTCACTGTTACCACGTGAACGCCGCCGCGGCCGGTTAGTGCGTTCAGGTACGACGGTAGCGTAGCCACCAATGTCTTGCCTTCACCGGTGCGCATTTCAGCAATCTTGCCCTGGTGTAGAACGATCCCACCAATTAGCTGCACATCGAAGTGACGCATACCGGTGGTTCGTACACTTGCCTCCCTTACCACCGCAAAAGCTTCAGGCAGAAGTTCGTCGAGTATCGTCCGCTCCGCGCGCTTCAACTCTTCCTTGTCGGTAATCCCGGACACGGCCTGTTGAACTTTGTCTTTGAAAAAAGCCGTTCGAGCGCGAAGCTCGTCATCAGAAAGCTTTTTGATCGAAGGTTCGAGAGCGTTGATTTGTTCAACTACGGGCTGGACAGACTTGAGATATCGCTGATTACTACTGCCAAATACTTTAGTTAAAAATTTGTCGATCATTGTCGTAGCCTAATCCTCTTTCACACTAATAAAAGTAACAGCTTATTGTCTGACTCCAAGAGTAAGTTCGGTATTTTAATTGACTGTACTAAGGGAGGCAAATAGCCCGTCTGCGCACGGTGATCTCGACCTGATAGCTACAATCCGGATGGAGGCAACTGCTTCTTGAGTATCTCGCTGGCCGTTGGACGGGGCATGCTGAAGTTAACCAGAATCTGTTTCCCCTCGGAGGTGACTTTGGTGTTGCGGTAAAGAATTTCTTCGTCGTGCCCTCGTTTGGCAAACTCTCCCACCGCCAAAAGTGTGTTGTAGCCTTTCGCCATCTGCACTGCTCGCTCGGCAGTCTCAGCCTGGGTTTCCACTTTGGCGACAATGTCACTCTGATCGAGTTTGATAGTTACCTGTAGAGGCATGGCATCACAAGTGAGTTTGGTTGGGTCTGTGACTTTCCTGGGATCACGAAGGAACGAGAGCATGCCGCTATCACCGATCGCAGACACCATGTCTTTCGCCACATCAATCAATCGAGCGTCACCGGTCTTCTGAACGACATTGGGATCGCTCAGTTTGCAATCAGTATCAAGATTTGCGGCGATCGTTATTTCAATCTCCGAACTCAGATCGAGTTGGCCTTTGTCGCGGAGCGCGTTGGCCCGCGCCAGCCAGTCTTTCAGTGGCCGGGTATTGATCTCGTTTTCGTTCGGCCTCACAACATTATTTTCGGCGGCAATCTTGTTGAGTTCCTTTTCAGCGTCTTCAGGGCTCTTCGGCGCCTTCGACTCGGCATCCTTAGTTTCAGCAGCCGCCTTCGGATCGGTTTTTACACCTGCCAACTCTTCTGGCGATAAAGTAGGCATTGGCTCCGGCGTCGGGGTTGGCGTCGGTATTTCCCTAATCCGGCTCGGAGTAAAACTCATCTGCGGGACCATAGGCGTTGGCGCAGCAAGTGCTCTCAACTGCTCCTCGGTCGCAAAGTACCCAGGAGGATAACGAAACTTGTCTCCTGCCAGGGTCAGCATTTGCACTTCGTCGCCGACCTCGGTTTTCGTGTAATCCCGATCAGAGTATCCGGTTTGCGCCACAAGGGCAGCGATGTTGAACGCATCGCGCAAACCTGGGACGTATACGAGGCTCGCCAGCAGCGCCGTATGCAACACCAGCGATGCGCCAGTCAGCTTGGAAAGAATTGGCCAACGCGGCTCGCGATTTATTTGAGAATCTGCAAAAAGTTCGGACATCGCCAAGTAAACGCCTTTCGAACCACTCGGGTTCCCCGCTTTAGACGCACGGAGAACGCTGCAGGGTTGCGAAGCACAAAAACGATAGAGATACGTTAGCACTTTGCCGAATGGCTCTCAAATAGCTGCCTAAATCCTTAGGTTTGGAAGCCCGCTGACTCGAATTGCCCAGACCATCTGGTGAACAAATTCCCCAAGCACAGAGATATATTCCAATGGAAGATCCATTTGGGCGTTCCATGGCGCCTAATCCGAGCAACGGCGTGTCGGCGAGGCACTGGAGTAGAATATTCGGCATGGGACGTAGACGAGATAAAGGCGGAAGGGACAAGGTAACCAGAGGAAACCGCAGAAGCGATAGACGAGATAATACGAAGCGTCGTCAGTCACCGGTCGACCAATCGACTTCGCGTCCACAGCGTTTGTCTCAATCGCCCGATGTAAGGAAGTTACTGGAAGGGATTGGCCGACCTCCCGCCTCACCTTTCAAGCCAGATCCCTTTCAACTCGAAGCCCTGGCAGCTCTCGAGTTTGCTGATGTTTTAGTGACCGCACCCACGGGCAGCGGCAAGACATGGATCGCTCGGGAAGAGGTTCGTCGCCTGCTCGCGGATGGCAAGCGCGCCTGGTATACATCCCCGCTTAAGGCACTTACCAATTCAAAATATCAGGAATTTTGTGCTGAATTCGGTTCCGAACGAGTGGGCATACTCACAGGGGATCGCAAAGAAAATCCCGAAGCTCCTCTAATCGTTGGGACAACTGAAATCTATCGCAATCAACTGTTCGACTCATTGCGATCTGCATATGACGTTCGGGCAGATCTAGTCGTTCTCGACGAAGCACATTACCTGGCGGACGAAGAACGAGGCCACGTCTGGGAAGAAGCAATCATTCTGTCACCACCGCGAATTCGTTTGTTGCTGCTTTCTGCGACGATTGGAAATGCCGATGAGTTTGCCGGCTGGATTCAGGAAGTGCGGGGGGTAAGTTGCAAAGTGGTTTCGAGGCCAGGTGATCGGCCCGTTCCATTGAGAGCGGCTTTAATGCTTCCCGATCAGAGACTGCTCCCCCTGCTGAGCCAGAACGGACGGCTCAATCCAGAAATCGCGGCATTGGGGGAACGAGCTCGCGACGAGCGACGCCCAACTTCTCGCGGTAATCGAAGACGGTTCTGAGGCCTGAAGTCCTTAAATTATGAAACTCAGTATGCCAGAGATGCCGCCAGCGACCCTTCTCACGGCGTTGGGCACTTATAATTTACTCCCCGCCATCGTGTTTCTTCC
>DASSCG010000401.1:0-3188 GCA_035697925.1 Pyrinomonadaceae bacterium | reverse complement strand
TGTCGAGCTGTTCGTCCAGTAAGCGCTGCGTAGTATCAGCGTGCATATCTATCGCGATTGCCCGCTGATGGATCAAAAGGGGATCGTTGGTTTGGACTGCTTCTTTTGGAGTAGTAGCGGTTGTGCTTTCAGTATTTTGAGTCATGCGGCAGTTTGAAGAAATGCTTATTACAAGGATAATAGCTGTCAGCGCCAGGCGTCGCGGCTGGTGGCGCAGCTTCGACGCAGGAAAGGAGCAGCGATTAGTAATTTCTGCTAGTTGAGAGAACATCTGGATGGTACGTTTGCCAACTCTTCTTAAGCAAGTGTGCCTTGCAAGCCAGAACAAATCTACTGTATTGTGCCCTGTCATATCACCCGGAGCTCCAACTTAGAGCGTTCAAGGACCATCTTGCATGGCAACGTTTTTCGCAAGACCCTGGCATTCCGCTGAAGACAGACCCTCGGCCCAGTACCTCAATTGATTTCCGAAGGAGTAACACACAATGTTTTCAAAAGATGGTAAAGCTAAAGACATAAAGACCCCACGCATTTGCGACGTCGTTTGGCACGACGGAGAGTTCATAAAGTGGAACGACGCGCGTGTGCACGTTATGTCTCACGTTCTGCACTACGGTTCAAGCATTTTCGAAGGCATTCGTTCTTATGCAACCGAGCGCGGCCCTGCCGTCTTTCGTTTAAAGGAACACATGCAACGGTTCTTGAACTCAGCCAAGATCTATCGCATGGACCACTCCTGGACCTTGGATCAGTTGTGTGACGCGTCTGTAGACCTGGTTCGACGCAGTGGTCTCGATCAGTGTTACATCCGGCCCATCCTTTTTAGAAGCCTTGACGAAGAGCGACCAGCATTCGGCGTTAACCCGTTTCCCAACCCGCTCGCGTGTTACATCGGTGCCTGGGATTGGGGTAAGTACCTCGGTGACGATGCAATCGAAAAAGGGGTGGACGTTTGTGTGTCGACCTGGAACCGCTTAACTCCCAATTCGATGCCGGCCATGGCCAAGAGTGGCGCGAACTACATGAATTCTCAGTTGATCAAGATGGAGGCGCTGCTTAACGGCTTTGCGGAAGGCATTGCGCTCGACGACCGAGGCTATGTGTCTGAAGGATCTGGGGAGAACATCTTTGTCGTGAGCGGTGGCGTAGTGCTCACCCCACCGCTTTCGTCATCAATACTTGCAGGGATCACCCGTGACAGTGTGATCAAAATCTGTCAGGAACTCGGTATAACCGTCAAAGAGAGAAGCGTGCAGCGTGCGGCTCTCTACGTGGCGGATGAACTATTTTTCTCGGGAACCGCCGCCGAGATCACGCCGATTAGATCCGTTGATCGAATTACAGTGGGTGCCGGCGGCCGCGGTGAAATCACTGCGCGAATCCAAAAGGCTTTCTTCGAGATTACCAAAGGTGAGCGCGAGGCGCCTGGGGATTGGCTCACCTACGTGAACCCTTCAGCAGTGAAGGCTGATAACAATGGTCATAAAGCCCAGGAAGTAATTCGCAGCTCTTCAAGTACTGGGAACGAATCTGCGGTCAAGTATCAGACCGCAGCTATCGAGTAAGATTTCGGGATCATCGAACGATCCACGAAATCACATGAAGCGTCACGAAACAGGGGTCTTTTTCGTGCAGTTTCGCGTGACTTCGTGGATCGTGCTTTTTGTCCTTAACGAAAGAATCGGCATCCAGCTTTAAACGGAGCGCTCCCCTGTCAACGTAATCGTTGACCTTTTTCACCTCCAAGGGCTATCATCCGAGTGTTCCTCAAGCGCCCAGCTCTGAGGACCTCCCGCGAAAGCAATCCACGCTTTGCGCCCCAACTAAGACCGAAACTCTCAAAGAAGCTGCTGTCTTAGCCGAATTTCCTCTGAATTTTGTCCCGAAAGGTCCAGCCGCCTATGCCTGTAAAAATTGATGACTTGCTAAGAACCGCCACCAGCCAAGGTGCCTCGGACATTCACCTCAAGGTGGGTGCTTTCCCCATGATGCGTATTGGCGGGGAGTTACATCCCATTGGAGAGGCCTCCCGAATGAAGCCCGAAGACACTCTGGATATGGCTTTCTCCATGATGACCAGTCGGCAAAAGCAACGATTCAAAGACGCCTCTGAAGTAGACATCGGCTACGGCCTGAATGGCGTAGGTAGATTCCGCGCAAACATATTCCAGCAACGAGGCACGGTAAGCGTGGTCCTCCGTGTCATTCCTGATGGCACTAAGAGCACCAGCGAACTCGGACTTCCTCCAGTCATCGATAGGATTGCGCTGGAACGACGTGGCCTTATCCTGGTTACCGGGTCGACCGGCTCAGGAAAGTCAACAACGCTGGCAGCGATGATCGACCGCATCAATGCGACTCGCAGCGGTCACATTGTCACCATCGAAGACCCTATTGAATTTCTACATCGAGATAAGCAGTCGTTTGTAACGCAGCGAGAAGTTGATGTTGACACCCGTTCATTCGCTGAAGCTTTGCGCGGGGCTTTGCGCCAGGATCCAGACGTAATACTCGTGGGGGAAATGCGCGACGCTGAAACCATCGAGACTGCCCTAACCGCAGCTGAGACCGGTCACCTCGTGCTTTCGACACTTCACACACTTGACGCTACAGAAACCATCACCCGTATCGTTTCATCGTTTCCTGCTCACCAGCAAAAGTCTGTGCGACTCCAATTGGCCGGGATTCTCAAGGGCGTCATATCGATGCGATTGGTAAGGGCGGCGAAGGGTTCGGGGCGAGTTCCGGCAATCGAGGTGCTGGTATCAACCGGCTTGATCCGCGACTACATTATCAACGAAGAGAAGACATATCTCATCCGCGAAGCTATTGCTGCCGGAACATCACAGTACGGGATGCAGACTTTTGATCAGTCCCTCTTTCACCTCTTTCAATCTGGACTTATCTCGATTGAAGAAGCACTGCATAACGCCAGCAATCCTGATGAGTTCAAAATGCGCAGTTCAGGGATTTTGTCATCAGAGCAGGCCATCAGCAGCACCATGGGTCAAACGGGAAACCAGTCTCCACCAGCAAAAGAACAGGCTGACAACATGTTCGTAAAGCACTGAGAAGCGAAACCTCTAATAAACGAGTGTGGCAGAGATTAGCGCTGGGTTAGTTTCTTAATTCACTCGCATACGACGCATTACCCGGACTCCCGTACGCCAGTCTTCGTTGATGTCGAA
>DASSCG010000400.1:0-2935 GCA_035697925.1 Pyrinomonadaceae bacterium | reverse complement strand
TGAAGCACCGTAGCTTCGCAAAACTGAAGGCGTGTCGTAGTCGGGATCGATGGTAATACTCAAGAGTCGAGTCTTATCATAAAGATTGGGCTCTTTCTGGAGCTCTCGATCTATTTTGGCGAAATTGTTGCTCATCAAGGTGCAGTACTCAGGTATCGGACAGCGTGTATAAATAAATGTAAGAAGGAGTGCCTTTCCTTTGTACTGGCGAGTGTGAAACGGCTGATTGTTCTGATTTACCAAGGCAAAATCCGGGACTTGGTCCCCTGTATTTGGACCTAACGCTGCGGAAGCGCCCTTGCCGCCTGGTTCGTCATTAGATTCGATTAGTACCACGTTCTCGAGCCACGACTCAGTTTCGTCAACGACCAGCGTAGCTTTGATTTGATCCCCAGGCTTCGCTTGGTCAAAGACCCATTCCTCGCGCACAACAAAAGGCATGGTCATTGCCTCCATGAAATCCTTGACCGCTTCATGGGAGATTGTCACGAGGTGTTTGTCCTTCTCAACTGACAAGATCTTCCCCTCTAACTCATAACGTTTAGCGTTCGACGTATCCCGCCGGCAACCAGACAGAGGCCCAAACAAGAGGAGGCCGATGACAAGCACAGCACTCAAGCACTGAAGCCTCGACCACGAGCTGGTCCAACTTGAGTATTTACCTTTTTCTTGGATCATTCCCGGTCTACTTTCTCTCGAGCTTTTCGTCATAAAGTTGTTGATATACCCAAAAGTTACTTAAGACTTGAAAGACGTAGTCTTTCGTCTGAGAAAAACCTATCTCTGGCACGTAGCGGTCGGCATCAGTAGATCGGGAGCGCGTGATCCAACGAGCAACATTTTCGGGGCCGCCATTGTAGGAAGCCGCTACTGCCTGCGGTTGAGCCGGAAATTGTTTGAATAGATTGGCGAGATATTGGGACCCAAAAAGAATTGCATTGTCAGGATTATAAAGATTGTCCTGAGTGAAATCGTTTCGACCAAGTTCACGTGCGATTTCGTTGGACGTCTCCGCTATGAACTGCATTAGGCCGCGCGCAGCGGCGACGGACTTCGCGTCCGGCAGAAATCTGGATTCTTGTCTGGCAATTGCAAGAACGAATCGTGGATCGACGCCTCTTTGCGATGCATGCGTTAATAGCGACTCGCGAAACGGCACAGGATACAACAAGTCGATGAGCTGGCGTGGCGCCAGTTCCAGAACATAATCAGCGGGAATCTTCTTCCAGACCGGTTCGCCAAACCGCACCGCACGATTTGCCAGACCGCCTCGAAGCGAATATGTGGCCAGCGTATATTCCAGATCCGGCTGTGAAGAAGGTGTCGAACCCTTTTCCGTTTTCGCGTCGACCCTTACGTCAGATATTTGCCCAGCCTCGCTTTCAAAACGCCCAGCAGAAAACTCGGGCACACCTTCGTCGTAAAGGCCAAGGAAAAAGAGTTCATCGGCAAGCTCTCTATGGGAAGGTTCAATCCCGCGTCCCTGCCGATGATTATCGACGATTTGCTGTCTGCCCAACTGTAGCGGTGTAAATGATGGGAGCTTGTAATTGGGCAAGGCTTCATAAGCTCGGAGCACGAGCTCAAGCGTTTCATCCCTCAGGGCTGCGTCTGTAACAAGCCGCAAAACATTCTGCGCCAAACGCCGGCCTTCATCAGTCTGTCCGGCATTGAGAGCTTTCTCCGCGGCGAGTCGCATCGCGCTAGCACGAGTTTCGATGAGTTGCCGCGTTCTCGGATCTGAGGCTAGTAAGACCAGGCGTTGAGTTGAACGCGTCCCGTAGTATTCGTTTCTTCCATCGGAAATTGAAAGATATTCCGAAATCGCTTCGTTGGTCCTTCCCAGCTGCTCAAGTGCATAACCACGGAGGAAAGAGAGTTATTGTTGAGTCGTACCACCGGCCACGCGTGTACCGCCAAGGTCGGTTCGGTTACGAAGTTCGTTGATATCGGAAATCGCGTCCTGCCAGGCGCCTTGGGCGAGATGAATTCTTGTCTGAGCGAACAGGGCGAGCGCATCTCCCATCTGACCCTTGAATCGCGTCCGAGTTTGCTGGACCCAATCAAGCGCTTCTTTGTGTCGACCGGCCTCATGTAGGGCATCGACGATGTTTAAGTAGGCGCGCTCAGGATTCGGGGCATCCGAAAACTGTTCTATAAAACGTCGATAGGCAATCACTGCCTCGTCGGTACGTTTGAGACGGTTGTATGAGCCTGCAGTGAAGCTGAGCGCATCACGTGCGCTAGTGCTGTTGGGAAACTGTTCGAGCACACGGGCAAAGTATTTTAACGCTTCATCATACTTCAGCTGCAGGTAGAATCCTCTGCCTGTTTGATAAAGTGCATTCGCCGCCGTCGGATTTTGTGGAAAGCGCTCAATGACGGCCAGGTAGTGACGACGCGCCGCATCAAAGTCGCGATTAAACTGATAAACCGAAGCGCGCAGGAGATGCTCTGCTTCCGGCAATTGCGGGACCCCTGTTCCTGCTTGGCCTTCTGTTTCTAAAGCATCAAGGCCGCGCACACCCGCTAAAGCAAAGTCATCAGGCCGCGACGCATCTGGCATCTGCATCACCAGTCTGCCAAATGCTTCGCGAGCTTCTTGACGTTTTCCCGCAGCGAGCAGGGATTTGGCAACAAGGCTAAGCGCTTCCCGGGCCAGGGCACGATTTTTGGATCCGGCAAGGGGACGGAGTGCATTCACCGCCGATTCGTAGTCCTTGCTTTCGTTAAAGCTCTGGGCCAACCTCATGATTGCGGACTCGCGTAAAAGACTTGTGGGAGCGGTGGCAATCAGTTGTCGCAACTTCTCTCGTTCGAGTGTCAGGTCACCGGTGGCCCTACTCAAACGAGCAAGGTGCCATAAAGCATACTGCGAGAGTTGAGATTGGCGCGCAATAACGGATTGATAATTAGCAACGGCTCCAGCAGACTC
>DASSCG010000399.1:0-8952 GCA_035697925.1 Pyrinomonadaceae bacterium | reverse complement strand
GATATGCTGGGTCGAACACCCGGCAATATCGTTGCGATCCGGCCCATGAAAGACGGCGTAATCGCCAACTTTGAAGTGACCGAGAAGATGCTGCAACACTTCATCCGCAAAGCTCACAACGGAAAAACCTGGGTTAGCCCGCGAGTGGTAATCGGTATTCCGTCTGAAATCACCCAGGTCGAACGGCGTGCCGTGGAAGATTCAGCGTATCGAGCAAAAGCCTCAGAGGTATACCTGGTGGAAGAAGCGATGGCCGCGGCAATCGGAGCGGGTCTGCCCATTACCGAACCTCACGGCAACATGGTTGTCGACATCGGTGGTGGTACCACGGACATAGCAGTGATCAGCCTGAGTGGGATTGTCTATTCACGTGCTGTGCGAGTTGCCGGCAACGAGATGGACGAAGCAATCATCTCGTATATCAAACGGAAGTATAACCTGCTCATCGGTGAGCGTACTGCGGAAGCGATCAAAATCGAACTCGGATCGGCCTACCCACTCGATGAGCCGTTGTCGTATGAAGTGCGGGGCCGGAATCTGATTGAAGGCATTCCGAAGACGATTACCATGACCGATGAAGAAGTTCGCGAAGCGCTGGCAGATTCCGTCTCGACGATTATCAATGCCGTGCGCGTCGCCCTCGAGCGGACTCCTCCTGAGCTTTCGGCTGACATCGTCGAACGAGGCATCGTTTTGACTGGCGGCGGCGCTCTCCTCAAGAACCTCGACAAGCGGCTTTCAATTGAAACGGGCCTTCCGGTTTCGATTGCCGACGACCCACTCGCCTCCGTGGTCTTGGGAACGGGGAAAATGCTTTCCGACTTCGATCTTCTAAAGAGGGTCAAGTGGGAGAACACGATGACCAGTGGAATGTAAGAAAGTCGGTTATATAGAATGGGAAGTTAGCTTCACGATAGTGATTTTCCCCTCGCGAGTCCCCGACTTAAGAACATGGCAAGCAGTCGTACCCAAAAAGAGATTCGTCAACGCGCCCCGCTTTGGCTCGTGATGTTGCTTTTTGTGAACCTCATTGTGATGGCCGTTGATGCTCAGGAGAACTTCACCAAACAGAACGTGTTAAAGGGGGGAATTCAAACGGTCGCGTCGCCGGTGCAACGAGCAACATCCTGGGTTACTAGCACGGTGGGAGATTTTTTCCATCAACTTGGTAGCTTTGGTAGCACGGCTTCTGAGAATGACCGTCTAAGTCGGAAACTCGCGGCCAAGGAATTAGAACTTCGAAATGCTAAAGACGCCATCGCGGAAAACGAGCGCTTACGTGAGTTGATGGACCTCAAGGACAAAACCGGTTACGAGCAAGTCGCTGCTCGAGTCATTGCTCGCGATGCGTCGGTTTGGTTCAACACGGTCACCATCGGACGTGGTAGCTCCTCAGGTGTCGCCCTCAACAGGCCAGTCGTCACGGCAGGTGGAATTGTGGGAAGGGTGATTGCCGTTAGTCCCTGGACTGCCCAGGTGATGCTGATCACTGATGAAAAGGCAGCGGCCGGAGCGATCATTGGAAAGCTCGGCGAATCAGGAGCTCTCGGATCAGTTAGAGGTCTCGGTAATTCGGGACTGGTTGAGATGCGATATGTTTCGGGACTACAAACGGTTTCTGTCGGAGATTACATCATGACTACTGGCCAGGATGGAATTTATCCGCCGGGACTCAACGTGGGTGAAGTGGTTGAGGTGAAACCGGGTACTGCCACTCAACCACACCAGATATACATCAAGCCGAGCGCGCAGCTGGATCGACTTTCAGAGGTGGCGGTTCTGCTTTACCGTCCACCTCAGCGTCCTGCACCCGAGCAGGCGCTGCCGAATGTGGACAAAACTAAAGTGGTGAGTGACAAGTAGGTCTTGAGAGTAACGCTCGTTATCATGCTTATCACTTATCACTCATCACTGAAAACGCTTACGTAATGCCTCAGTTTAAGACTGCTGCGGTTCTCGGGATCGCCATCATTCTGCAGCTCTCGCTACGAGAGGCCTGGCCTCCACTCTCCTACATTGACTTTCCCCTGATTGTCGTTGTTTATATCGCATTACAGCGTGAGGCTTGGCAGGCCCTGATAGTTGGTACGATTGCCGGTCTCGCGATTGACGCTGCCGGCGGAGGACTTTTGGGCGCGGGCGGGTTTTCGAAAACGTTGACTGCCTACCTCGTCTACTTCGCTGCCACTCGGATTAACCTTGAAAATGCGCTGTTAAGAATACCCGTTCTGGCTGCGGCCACGCTTATCGACAGCGCTATATACCTTTTTTGGCAACGGTCGTTAGGAAATCCTCCTTTGGTGCCCTTCATGCAAACCATTTCCTATAGCCTCATTGGTACGACCACAGTTGGCACCTTTGTTCTTTACATGCTCGATTCGATCGTCGGCGAGCAGGTGACCTTACGACGGCAATTCGCTTCGCGACGGCGAGTTGCGCGGCGAAGCGCCAGCACTCTAAAAAGGCGATAGACGACTCGCATTGACTGTTGAGTTTTACCGATGAAGTTCGTTGATACATCCCAAAATCTCCGAGGCCGGCTGATGGCTGTCCAGATTGTGGCGGTGTTGTTGCTTAGTGTGCTCGGAGTGCGGCTATATCTTCTGCAGGTTGTGCGAGGAAGTCATTATGCGGAGATTGCCCAGAATCAACGAATCAGGCTGCTGCCAATAACGGCACCGCGCGGCATTATCTTCGACCGCAATGGACACCCTCTGGTCGATTCCCGTCCTATATATAACGTGATCCTTTCTCGAGAAGACGTGAAAGGCAAGGAACTAGGCTCACTGGTTGCAACGTTGTCGGAGGGACTCGGCCTTGATGCCGACATCTTGCGTGATCGTTTTGAAGAAATAAAATCCCAGCCTGCGTTCGAATCGATTCCAGTGAAGCTAGACGCTACTCCGGGCGACATCGCCTGGGTCGAAGCGCGGGAACTCGAATTTCCTGAACTTCGAGTCGAACAACAACCCCAGAGGCGATATCCACCGAATGGATTGCTTGCTCATGTCCTGGGCTACGTTGGAGAAATCAGTCCAGAGCAGTTGAAACAGCCTGCTTACCGCGAGAAGGGTCTGAAACCCGGAGACCTAATGGGTCAGAGCGGTCTTGAGCAAAGTTATGACGACTTTCTGCGCGGGCGTGACGGGTATCGAAAGGTTGTTGTGGACAGCCGTGGCAGGATCCAAGATGAGATCGAAGTCGTTCTGCCGCAACCTGGCCAAGACTTGATTACGACGATTGATCTTGATCTACAGCTAGCAGCCGAGGAAGAGCTGCGAAACTCCGCAACTAAACGAGGTGTCCTGGTCGCCATGGATCCAAACAACGGCGAGATTCTGGCACTCGCGTCAGCTCCGACCTTCGATCCAAATCTATTCTCACAACGGATTGGTACCAAAGAAGGCCGGGCCGAATACGTGGCTTTGCTCAACCATCCTGACAAACCTCTTATAAATAGAGCCATACAAAGTCGCTACCCTCCAGGCTCAACCTGGAAGATTCCCATGGCGATCGCCGGCTTGGAGCAAGGTGCGATCACACTCGATCACTCCAATCTGATCTGCGGCGGTGGTATTACCATCGGCAACAAGTTCACTCGTTGTATGGGCAATCACGGGTCACCCGATGTGAAGGCGGCCATCACTCATTCGTGTGATGGTTATTTCTATCGGCTCGGTTTGAAAATGGGGGTCGACGGAATCTCGGCTATGGTCGACGAGTTTGATCTGAACAAGCGAACGGGAATCGATGTACCTAACGAGGTAAACAGCCGTACACCAACGGAGTTTAAAGCGATTCTTGATCGTCGCAACCAGCCATGGAAGGATATCGACACCGTCTTCGCATCGTTCGGGCAGGTCTACGAGGAAATGACACCGATAAGTATGCTGCGCACCGTCGGAGGAATAGGTGTGCATGGCAAGCTTTTTGTCCCGCATTTTCTGAAGGAGTTCAAGCCAGTGGGCGAGCCTGGAACACCGGAATTCCGTCCCGGACGTACATTCGCTCCGCTAGACTCGTCGCGGCCTAACCCCAAGGTTGTCTCAATTCCTGAGGAGATTAATCAAGCTGTGGTTGAAGGAATGTGGGGTGTGGTCAATAACGGCGGCACGGCCACACGCATTCGCATGGCTGGTTTCGATATTGCCGGAAAGACTGGTACTGCACAGGTAGTAGGTTTAGGAAAAGATGTTGGCAAGAACAAAGATCATTCCTGGTTTGTGTCTTATGCTCCGGCCTTCAAGCCAGAGATCTCGATGATTGCCTTAATCGAGAACTCCGGATTCGGAGGCCATCACGCCGCACCTGCCGTGCGCAAAATCTACGACGTCTACTATCGCAAGACCCGGCATGAGGAGCCGCCGGGAAGTGTGCCCGTGGCAAAGACGGCCAAACCAGCACGCAGCACTCCCTCAAAACCACTAGACACTCCCACCACTGAGGGGCAATGAACGAGATTGACGATTGCAAATTGCCAATTGCCAATTTAACTGAGCAGGTACGCATAAACATTAAGGACGCATCAACAGATAGGAACTACTAAACCACCAATTGGCAATCGGCAATTGGAAATGGCCAATTAACTTCCATGTCAGCACTTCTAGAGAAAAAATCCGTAAGAGACTTTGACTGGTTGCTGGCGCTTCTAGCAATTGGCATCGTCGCGTTTGGCACAGTCCAAATACGCTACGCGCAGCCGCAGGAGGCTTACTGGATTAAGCAACTTATCGGATTGGGCATCGCCCTTGTGGCGATGGTCTTAGTGGCGGTCACAGATTACCGGAGGCTGCTCAACATCGCGCCCGCATTCTACGTTTTTGGTCTGATTCTGCTGGCGCTGGTGTTAATTCCCGGCATCGGTCTGAAGATCAATGGGCAACGCGCCTGGATCAAAGTTCCGGGAATTGGCCAGTTTCAACCGTCCGAGTTTGTGAAGGTAACGACGGCCATGATGTTGGCGTGGTACTTCGGCAAGCATCGCACGCAATCACTGACTCTTTGGGAAATGGCGATTGGTGGTTTGATTCTGGCCTTGCCCTGCACTCTGATCCTGATGGAACCGGATGTTGGCTCGGTTCTTACTTACCTTCCCATTCTCTTTGTCGTGCTGTTCCTTTCGGCGATCAAGCTCCGGTTAGTAATAGGCGGAATAATTTTGGCTCTGGTGATGCTTCCGGTCGCTTACTGGGTGGGAGTAAAGACAAATTTTGTAAAGCCGTATCAACAGGAACGTATCAACGTCATCCTCGACCCCGAAAAAGCCGACCGGAAGGGATTCGGCTACAACACCTGGCAGTCGATCCTGACCGTGGGCGAAGGAGGATTGCTTGGTG
This sequence comes from Pyrinomonadaceae bacterium, assembly GCA_035697925.1. GTDB lineage: Bacteria > Acidobacteriota > Blastocatellia > Pyrinomonadales > Pyrinomonadaceae > PSRF01. Next base: position 3,616 of record DASSCG010000399.1, on the reverse strand, counting down.
CGAAAACCAACTCCGAACACTCCCAAAGCAGTCTGAAGTTTTTGCCTGAGCCTCACACTGATTTCATCTTTGCAGTCGCGGCCGGTAACGCGGGATTCGTTGGCTGTATTTTGGTGCTAATCGCTTATGCGATTCTTATCTCCAGACTGGTTACTGGGGCGCGTCGGGCCCCTGATCGTCCTGGAATGCTAGTGATCATGGCGATCGTGGGTGGATTGATGTTCCAGGTGTTCATAAATATTGGTATGGAATTAGGGCTTTTGCCCGTCATCGGTGTTCCTTTGCCGTTAATGAGTGCTGGTCTGGCTTCTCTGATCGCCACCTTCATAGCCATCGGATTTGCCATTAGCGTCCAGCTTCGAAGATTTGTTAACTAGCAGTGTGGGTTGGTCCTAAACCAGCCCACCTCGAACCGAAAGCTGCAAACTAGCCCACTACCCAGAATTACCATGTGTTTCGCTTTCACGCAGCTTCGGTTATACTCCGGTCAGCTAGCCTGCCGGATGTTTTTCATTTGGTGCTCCAACGCGCCTAATAATTTCGAAGCACGAAAAGCCAAGTAGGAGTTTTCCGTGCGCCCGATCAGGCGAGACGAGTTCTTTCACAGATGTCGTTAACTTTAAACCACTTTAGCCGCTTGCCAGGCTTCACAGCCCTGGATACATGCGAGCGATTGGAATTTCACCCTCGGGGTTGAAAACAAAACTAAGGACAGGTCCGAGCACACCAGGCCGCCCGAGCGGCGTCTCATAAGTTGGGACTGCTCCCTGTTGGAAGTAGGCGCGATAAAGCGCCAGAGCGCAATCAGGGTTTCTGTTGAACAGTTCAAATGACCGTCGTGGTCTCGAGGAAGTAACCCCAAACCGGGACGCTCGAGAGCACTACCTGCAAATCACGCATCGGCCGACCGGCAGTCAATTACTACCGCCTAACACCCGGCCAAAATCATCCACTGACCACAACACAGTGGGACGTGCAACCGTCTCACTAATCTCGCGTAAAGCACGCGCCTCGCTCTTTGAGCTAGATGGCGAGCTCGTTTCGCGCAAACCAATTTATAAACCGAATGCACGACCTGTTAACGTGGAGAGAGCGCTGACTCAAAAGTTTGATTCATCACTTCGCTCCTCCGCGAACTTGGGTCGAGCCTTACGGCCTGCATTCCAGGAGAGACAACTTACAATATGGCAAAAGAATTAATCGTGAGCCTTAACGGCCGCGAAAAGAAGATCGCGATCATCGAGGATGATCAAGTTACAGAGTTTTATATCGAGCGAGGCGAGGACAATCAGGGCATCGTCGGCAACATTTACAAAGGACGCGTCATGCGCGTTCTGCCGGGTATGCAGTCGGCTTTCGTTAATGTCGGTCTGGAACGAGACGCGTTCCTTTACGTCTCTGACTTTTTCGACGAAGAGGAAGAGTTTGAGCGTATCGTTATCGACAAATCGAAAAAAGGCGAGGCCGATGCCGACCGTGCCGCAGCTGAACAGATTGCCCTCGGCCGAGTGGAACGCGAACATCACATCGAAGCCACGCACGAGCGAGCAGAGCCACTTCGTGAAGCAGAAGTAGAAGTTATCCAGGAGGTGTTGCCCGCCACAAAAGAGCATCCCGCCGAGACGGCAGAGACCGGGAGACGCCGCAGCCGGCGCGGTCGCCGTCGCGGAAGAGGCAGAGAAGGTCAGGAAGCTCAAGTTGGACAAGCAACCAGCGTTGCCCCCGTTGAGGAAGAAGAGATCATCACACCATTTGTCGAAACTGATCCTTCGATTCAAAGGATTCTGGACGAGGAAGAAACTGCGACAGTAAATGGCGAGATGTTTAAGGATGCTCGCTTGCAAGAGCGTATCTTCGATCAAATCCACGCGGTGGAGTTCAACTTCGAAGATGGCTATCGCAATGCGGAAGTTGGCTCAGTTCTTCCCTCTGTGGGTTACAAAAACCCTTCTTTTCAGAGAATTGACGACGGCGAGGACACCGGTGATCAGGGAAGAATAATGATGCGCGCACCAGAAACGGTGTCAGCACGTGTAAAAGCCTTCGACGACACTGTCGATCTTCAACCGCTGCCTGGCGGCACATTTCAACGGGTCAGTGACGACGAAGAGACCGAACAGCTGAAGGCGCCTCCGGCCGGTCAGCCCGAACCCGAGACGGAAACTCCGGGATTTGCAGCGCGAGCTGTGGAGAAAATCGTGAGTGTGGCGCGCAGAAAAACGGCGACTCGAAAGCCTGCCGCGACCAAGAGTACGAAAACGAGAGCTGCAACCAAAAAAACCGCTACAAAAAAACGGGCGAAGAGTGCTGCTGATGACTCGGTGAATACGGAACCTTCCGGCGAGCCAACCGAACCACCATTGCAGGATTCGGAAGCTAAAGTTAGCTCGAATCGATCTCGAGGCGAATTCGCGACTCGACGAGGTGGTCGAAGGCGTCGCCGGCCACCTGCAAAAACAAAAGCTACGGTAGCCGACCAGGACGCTACTACCAACGGGCAAGATGACGATCACGAAGCCGCTATTGAAGTAGCGCCGGCTGAGGAAACAAAGTCCGCTGCTCCTCTGGAGAAAGCGTTAACTCCAGAAACAACGACTCGTGATCGAGACCAGGGTTCTCGCAACTATCCCCGCTCTCAACGTCGCGAACGTCAACAGCCAACGATTACTGATTTGCTGGACGAGGGACAAGAGATTCTGGTGCAGATCGCCAAGGAGCCAATCGCCAAGAAAGGCGCCCGCATTACCTCCCATATCGCTTTGCCCGGTCGATTCCTGGTCTATATGCCCACTGTGGAACACGTCGGCGTCTCCCGCAAGATTGAGTCCGATAGCGAGCGACACCGTCTGCGTAAACTAATCCAAATGCTCCGAGCGGAAGAAGATGTTCCATCAGGTGGTTTCATTGTACGAACCGCTGGAATAGGCATAAGCGAAAAAGATTTGCGCGAGGACGTACGCTATCTGGTACGGACGTGGTTGGAAATTCGCGCGGCCGCGGAAAAGGCGAAGCCGGCTTCATTGGTCCATCGCGACCTGGATTTGGTACAGCGTATTCTGCGCGATCAATTATCGGATGATTTTTCGGCGATTCGAGTAGATTCTGAAGAGGAGTACGCTCGCATAGTCGAGTTTATTAACCGCATTCAGCCGCGCATGGTGAAACGCGTCAAGCTCTACACAAAGGAGCAACCAATTCTGGAGGCTTACGGCGTGCAGGCTGAGATTGATAAGGCCATCAAGCCTCGAGTCTGGCTGCGTTCAGGCGGGTATCTGGTAATCAACCAAACAGAGGCGCTGGTTGCGATTGACGTAAACACAGGCAAGTTTGTGGGCCGCGGGAGTGGTCGTTTGGAAGACACCATCACCAGGACCAATCTGGAGGCGGTCGACGAAATTGTGCGGCAAATTCGACTACGTGATTTGGGTGGAATCATTGTGTTGGACTTGATAGACATGGAAGAGCGGCGTAATCGGACGCGGGTAATGCAGGCATTGCAGGATGCTTTGCGTCATGACAAGTCGCCTACCAAAGTCCTGTCGTTCAATGATTTCGGTTTAGTGATTATGACTCGTAAGCGAGTCAAGCAATCTCTGGAAAGAACGCTTTGTGCTCC
>DASSCG010000398.1:0-3003 GCA_035697925.1 Pyrinomonadaceae bacterium | reverse complement strand
CGGATCGGTTTGAATCGGCGTTGCACTTCGGCGCTGGTGGCTACCTCTTCAAGAGATGCCACAGTGAGTTCGCGGATCAACTGTTCGATGAAAGCATCGTCAGGGTCAGCTTCAATAACCTGCATTAACTGCAGCGCCGGCTCTTTCAATTCCACGCACTGGGCCGCGGATTCGTAAAGTGCTCCATCGATGATGTGGGCCCACTCGACCAGCGATTTGATGGGCTCTGCATTGAACCCAAAGCGAGAACTGGCGACGTCAGCAATAAATTCTGTGCAGGATTTGCGAGTAGTGTCTAGAAACTTCTGTCCCGATTTGTCGGCGTGAAAATGCGCTTCGTCTGCAGGCGTGAGAAACGCCGACTCATGATGATCGAACCACCAGGTAAGCCGTTCGGAAGCCGCGTATTTGAAATCGACAATAGCATTCTCGTCACCGTCAAACATCTCCAGGTCGAAGAGTGTGCCGGGCCGGTGAAGGAGTCCCCGGTACAAGACCTCAGCTTCAGGACGAATTCTCTCTTTGTAAAAGCGCGTAAAAGTCGCGGCCGAGGCGACGCCATCGAAACAGTGACCATGGTAAAGCAGACGAAGTTTCATCAGAGATTTTATTTATTGCTCGGATTGGAATCATTCTTGAAAAGCCCGCAATCTTAGCAACGAAAGCTTCATGCGCAAAGTCGATGGGGCTGATAGCTACTGTCCTAATCCCGCATTTCGTGTCTGGGGGAAAAGGCAAAAACGATCCACGAAATCACACGAAATACCACTAAACATTCGTGGTATTTCGTGTGGCTTCGTGGATCGTCTTATCTGAGAAAGCAGAGATGTGAGGCAGGACCACTCGACAATCGCTAATTCGCAAGTTAGGAAGGGTGGTTTACCCCCGCCTGCCTCTCACTAAAGACAAGCGGCGTGTAAACCACCCTTCCTAACCTGCAAATTATCGTGTCTCAGCTGGTCCTAGTTCTTACACGGCTCAATCGCGGCTGCGGTCTTGGGAACCAAACGTTCCGCGATGAATTTATCGACGTCGGCTTCGATTAACTCACCGTTGACGACCCAGGCTTTTTCAGTAAGCAGATCGCCTTCCTTTGTCAGCTGGGCTGGATCAAGAAAAATATTCCAGGGCGAGCCCCAACGCCTTGTGTCACCTGTAAGCTGCCGGTATCCAAAGTGCGGCGTCTTTTCACGATCCTCGCGTGCCTCAGATTCCGTCACTACGGTATATGGCGGACCAGTTGGGCCAAAGAACGCACGCACATCGTCGCGGGAGGCATACTCGCTCACTCCAATTACCTCAAACCCGTGCCCTTTGTATTTCTCATATAACCTCGCCGCCACTGGAGCCTCATGCTTCCAGTTGCCGCACCAGGGCGCGAAGTAAACGATCATGACGAGTTTTTTGCCTTGAACCAGCGAACGCAGATCCACTGGCTTGTCGTCTTTAAGATCTTTGAGAGTCCAGTTCTTGTATCCGACAGTCTTCTCTACCAGCGGTGAATATTCATGTCCGGCCTGTGCTTGTGCGGCCACGGGCGCGAGGGCTATCACAAGAAGGCCGAGAGCTAGTAATTTGATCATGACGTTAACCCCTAACCTCGGAGTATGGCGACTTGTCATCAAAACTCGGAATGCTACACTGCCAGGTACTACTGATCAGCTACCTTTGCGGTAGCTGTTTCATCCAGCAGCGGCTTAACGGCTGCTTCGAATGCTTCGCGTTTTCGTTCACCAACGATCCTCGCACGTATCCGACCTTCGCGATCGAGAATAAACGTGGTAGGCAACCCCGCCACTGCAAAGCTCGATTCCACTGCTCTGTCACCAAGCAGCACAGTGTAATCCTGTTTCAGGTCCTTCCAAAAATCTCGTACTCCGTCAGCACCGTCATACGTGGATACTCCAACAACTGATAAGCCACGCGACTCGAGGTCACGATGCATCGTGTTAAGTTCCGGAATTTCAGAGCGACAAGGGATGCACCATGTGGCCCAAAAATTCAACAGCACCACGCGACCACGCAGTTCCGAGAGATTAAAACTCTTCCCATCAAGCGCCTGGAGGGAGACTTCAGGAGCGCTTGGAAAGTTATTCACGTTTCCGGGCGCGGCTGCGGTTGACGGCGCACTTGTGTCTACTTTAATCCAGCTTTCAGCATTGGGCAGGATCCCGGCCAGAGTCGAGCTCGCCAGAAGTGTCGAATAGCCGCTCGCCACCAGTAGCCCTACGGCAATCAGAATTACGCCTGAAACAACTTCGACCTTGTGCAGGTGTTTACGGAATTTTCCGTAGAAGGCGAGGAACTGATTAATACCCAAACCGGTCAAGAGAAAAGGAACAGCAAGGCCTGCGGAGTAAAAAGCCGAAAGCAGCAGTCCGCTTCGCCATCCACCGCTAGTAGCCGCGAGGCCAATAATTCCTCCCAGAATTGGACCGATGCAAGGCGTCCAGCCGGCAGCGAAAGCGATCCCAAGAGTAAATGACCCGAGGATGCCGCGCGGTTTCTCATCCGAAAAGAATCGCGTGTCTTTGTAGAGAGTAGAAATCTTTAGCAGGCCAATTAATTGCAGACCAAAAGCGATGATGATTACTCCGCCGATAATCCTGACCCACGGATTGCTGGTAATTGCTGCGCCAACGAATCCCGCCGTCGCACCAAGGGCGACGAAGATAACGGAAAGACCCACATTGAACGCAAGCGAGTTAAGAATAACCGCGCGCCGCGCACCTGATTGAGTGCCTCCTTCTTTGAGCCGATCGATGCTGACTCCTGACATCAGCGAAACGTAGCCGGGCACCAGCGGCAAAACGCAAGGTGAGAGAAAAGACAGAATGCCTGCCAGAAAAGCGATGCCGATGGTGATGTTAGAACCTTCCATAATGATTTGACGGGCTTCTTTCAACGGGCTTCACGGGCATCCTCATGCCCGCATCTTGTTTGGCCGATTATACGACCATGAGAAGTTAAGTGTAACCGCGCAGGGTGTCAGAGCCGATTTCA
>DASSCG010000397.1:0-10212 GCA_035697925.1 Pyrinomonadaceae bacterium | reverse complement strand
CATCGTGGGATCGCTGGGTAACGTCCCGACATCAGGTCACGATGGGGCGCCCACGGAGGGACGCCCCTACGAATCAAGGGCAAGCCACTCCGTTATTGTTTGTAGATAACTCCATTCTTCATCACGAAAACGGTCTTCTGCATATTGTGAATATCTTTTAGTGGATCGCCTGGGACGGCGACAATGTCTGCGAACTTGCCGACCGTCAGCGAGCCCAGGTTCTTGTCCAAGCCGAGCAACTTCGAGCCATTCATTGTTCCGGCAACGATCGATTCCATTGGACTCAATCCACCCCACTCCACCAACAGCACGAACTCCCTCGCGTTTGTCCCATGAGGTATTACTCCTGCATCTGTACCAAGCGCGATTGGGACTTTGTTGGCTACCGCGATCTTAATTCCCTTGCGCATTGCAGCGGCCGCAGCCAACGCTTTCTCAGCTCGTAGACCCTTGACGACCCCGCTCTTCGCGGCTCGCTCAACCCCCTCACCAGCCATCATCGTCGGCACAAGAAATGTGCCGCGCTGGGCCATCATGCGTGCGCCCTCTTCATCAATAAAAGACCCATGCTCAATCGAAGCAACTCCCGCGCGAGTAGCAATCTTTATGCCTTCGGTGCCGTGAGCATGCGCCGCTACTTTTCTTTCCAATTTGGTGGCCTCATCAACCATCGCCTTTAGCTCGTCGAAGTTGTATTGAGTTGCACCAACAGCATCACCCTCCGATAGCACGCCGCCGGTGGCGCAGGTCTTGATCAAGTCGGCGCCATATTTGATCTGAAAACGGACTGCTGCTCTGATTTCGTCCGGACTGTTTGCAATACCGTCTTCGATGGACCGATCCATTAGGCCCGGTCTATACCCATTAGAATCGCAGTGACCTCCGGTAATACCCAGTGAATGGCCGGCCGAGAGCATTCTTGGCCCGAGAATCCAGCCCTCGTTAATAGCTTTCCGCAGCGCCATATCATCAAACCTGCCGCCGGCGCCTACGTTTCGCACGGTGGTAAACCCGGCCATTAACGTGTCACGAGCATTACCGACACCGAGAATGGCGCCGAAAGATTCATAATCTCTGAGCGGCGCATTCTCAATGTCCGGATCTCCGAGGACGCGGCCGACAATATGAGTATGCGCATCAATAAAACCTGGGAGGAGCGTTGCATCACCCAAGTCGATGATCCTCGCACCGGCTGGAACGCGTACATCTGCCGAACTTCCCAGCGAAGTAATCTTGTCGTCAGTAACTATCAAAGTGGCATTGTTAATGGGTCCAGCACCGGTGCCATCAATCAGGCGAGCGGCACGGATCACGACCACTCCTTTGCCTTGAGGCGGAGACGGACGGATGGAGCCGGGTTGTTTTCCTGTGTCTTGTGATACGAAGGTGGCTGGGCTAGCAAAGACTAGTAAGGCAGCAAGAACTACTCTTAGGTTGCGCATATTTACGCTCCGAGTTTAGTTGATAACAAAGTTCAGTTGAATTGGGTTGATCGACGAGAGCCCGCATTCTAGTTGAGATCACTCCAACGCACCAGCGCGACGACCGATCGACGAAGTCGCACAAAGCATCACGAAACAAGATGCTTTTTCTTATGATGATTCGTGTAGGTCTCTGGCTCGGGTCATCTGCTTAACCAAGAACCAGCCTTTGATTTGAAACTGGAACACGGTCCAAAGCAACAAACTGTTGAGCTAATCCGGTTACTTGTGTATTGTGCGAAATCGGAATTTGACTCTGCTCTGGAGGTCCCCCGATGAGTATCGAAAGGTTTGGGTCAGGTTTTGCCGCCGCTGTGGCACTGGCTGTGGGCTTAGTCTTTGCTTCTGCAATTGGAGGTTTGTCATTCATTAAAGGTAAGCGCGGTGACCAGACAATCACCGTAACAGGCTCGGCACGCAAACGAATCCGCTCAGATTTGGTAATTTGGAAGGCGGGAGTTTCATATCAAGCTCCGGTTCTGGCAGACGCTTATTCGTCACTATCCGAGAATGTTCCAAAGGTAAAATCGTATCTGATCGGGAAAGGTATCCCGGAGAATCAAATTACGATTTCTTCGATCTCGTCTCAAACCTTACATGCTCGGAACGATCAAGGAGAGGACACTGGGGCGATTACCGGATATTCGCTACGTCAGGAATTGGAAGTTCGCTCAAACGACGTAGATAAGATCGCGAAAGTTGCTCGTGAGGCCACTGAGCTCATTAATCAGGGGATTCTGCTTGAATCCATGGCGCCTGAGTATCACTACACTAAGCTAGGTGAGGAGAAGATCACGATGCTTGCCGAAGCGGCCAAAGACGCGAAGGTACGCGCGGAAAGGGTAGCGGAAAGCACCGGAAGCAGCATTGGCAGTGTACGCACTGCCCGAATGGGTGTATTGCAAATCACCCCCGCCGACTCTAACGAGGTTTCCGATAGCGGTATGAACGACACTTCGTCACTGGAGAAGGACATTACCGCCGTGGTCAACGTCGGGTTCGAGATTGATTAGGACAAGTTAAATAGACGTTGACAACCTCTGGTTGCATCGGCGAATCTAAGACCACACTCGCCGCCCCTGGCGAGGAGTTTTTAATCCAGAGTTCGAAAAAAATAGACATGAAATTAGGTTCCCTCGCCATTTCGCCACTCGTTTTTTCTGTAGCGATCGTTGTTGCTAATGCACAATCACAGCCAGTGTCGGAGATGACTCGACCGCGAACTGTCTCGTCTCCCGCTCCCCAAGCAGAAAAAACCCAAGAACTTCAACAACAACTTCCGGCACCGGTTCAAAGTTCTGAGCCGCAGCCCGTCCGGTCACCCAGTACGGTGCCGCCGAAATCCGTAGAGCTGGCAGGAACGGAAGCGGAGACCGAGTCCAAAACCACATCGCAGCTGCTTTCGCCTCAGGCGATTCGCACGAGAATTGCTGAGGCCGAACGCCTCTTCAAATCGCGTCCGAAGCCCACATCGCTGGCGCCCTCGATCCAGTTTGTAACCCTGGCGGCTCTTGAACCCGGCACACCACGCATCCATCACATTACTTTGCTCAAGGAGACCTTTCTCACAAAGGGATCTGAATTCAGCACGACTAGCTCCCTCGGCGTGCCGTTGAATGTTCGCGTGCTGCGCGCGAATGGAGTTAACACCGCAGTCACCGTTTTCGATAATCAGGGACGCTCGCTGACTCCGCTGTTGGTTGAGTTTCCGATTGAGAAGCGTGGCGTATTTCGTGAGTTGGCTTATTACACCTCGGCGCATCCGGCGCTGCTATCGCCTGATCTCTCTCGCTCTGGCCAGTTGTACATCCGGAACATGCTGGACTTGGCAGCCAAACGACTCCGCGAGAAGGGCGTTTTCATCTCTCCTCAGATCATCGACGTAGCCGAAAGGCTTTGCCTTGTCGAACACGTTGATCATGAGCGATTCCGGCAGGAAAACCGGGCGGCGCTATTCCAGGAAGTCTATTCACTCTTCGCCCTCAACGAAATCAATACCTACCGGTACTCTGTCAGCTCCGCGGGCGCAGGTGGCATGGTCCAGATGATTCCGTGGGCCTACAACCTGATGAGGCAGCGTCATCCGGCCGTGGGTTTGATGCCCGATTTTGTAACAGGAATGAGGAACCATGGGAATGCGTTACAGGCGATGCTGCTCTACATGCAGGACACCTGGAACGATCTGGCAGCCAATGATGAAGTGCAGTACGCCCTAAACGCGAAACTCGCGACGCAACAGGAGCTGCTTGCCGCCGGCTACAACTCAAATGCCGCTCGATTGCCGGGTTACTTGAAGCGCGGAGGGGCGTCCTGGCGCGTTTTGATTCCGCGTGAGACGCAGATGTATCTACAGATCTACAAAAACTTTGAAGCGCTGGTTCCGATCAAACCCCGACCCACTCAAATCCCTAGCGTTAGCACAAGCGGCGGCAGTTAAGCCCAACCATCCAGCCCGTCCTGCGGGGAGTCCAACTGTTGAGGAGGGCTCCTCAAGACTTCCCACTTGCCTGAGAACCCTTCCGGCTACGACCCTAGTCCGAAGTTTTCCCAAAGAGAACGTTGACCCAGTAAAACGCTACCGTTCCCGCTCCAATTACTGCGCAGGTAGCGACTGTGCGCCATAAGATGTCGGTGCCGGTGAACTTCCAGATGGCCAGCAACGAAGCCACCACCGCCACGAGGATGCAGGCGCTGGTAGTCCAGAACGAAATGGTCCTAACTAACTCCGGATTCAGAAAGCCTCGACGTGTTGGGCGTGGCTGGGCGTCTGGCAAGGTATCCTCCCTGGTCCTGTCCTTCAGTCTTTAGTCTTCGTCAGAATATTTTGCCGCCAGGCGCTTAATGGTATTTGCATTGCGGATCGTCGCCGGCATCCCCAGAATACGCTCCAGCTGGGCCCCGGAAAATTTAGATTCGCTAATGGTCGTGCGTGAAAACCAATAGACCTCACGGCCTGCGATTTTAAAGTCCTCGACGTTGCTCTTGAACGGCAAGAGCTTTCGTTTGGCTTCGGCGCTGGGTTCAGCTCTGGTGAAAGCTATGTACAGCGTGTTGCCAACATCCAACTTCGAAGGTATGAGTTGGTTGATGGCAGCAATCTCCGCTACTGACCTGACAAAGGTAGTTACAGCATACCCGAAAGTTTGCTGAAGCAGGGTCTCAATCTGATTTTCCAACGCGCGGGTGTTTTTTGAAGGTGAATCGAAAATCACATTCCCGCTGGCAATAAACGTCTCGACATTGGAAAATTTAACGCGTTCGAACAGTTCACGCAGGTGGCTCATTTTCACGATATGACCACCCACGTTTACTGCTCGCAAAAACGCGACGTATTTTGGCATTAGTTGCGATCGTACCGTTAGGTTTCTTTCTGAATTCGCCTGCTTGCCATTCCCTTCACGGACTTCTCCACGATCTTGCGTAATACTTTTACATCGACGTCCGCAAGCTTCTTTAGGTAGAGGCACGACTTGCCGGTCTTATGTTTGCCCAGCCGAGACATGAGATCGGCTACTCCATCAAAACCTGACATGAGGTAAAGAGTCAGATCGCCCTTTCTCGGAGAGAATCCGGTGATCATCCATTCGCCCTTTGTTCCGCTTTCATATTCATATCGATAGCGACCGAATCCAACGATACTGTCGCCCCACATTTCAGGATCTTCACCGGTTACGTCCTTCATGATCTCAAGTACCTTCAAACAATCCTCCCGCCGGCTCTTGTCGGCAACTTTGTTTAGAAAACCAGGAACACTTGCTTTGGTTGGTTTCGTTTTAAGTTCTGCCATGACGCCTCCTTCATTGACTTAGAAAATCGCAGCCTGGTATTTCGAAATATGAAAGAAACCTTTGATCGTGGTTACGGCACTCTCAGAGTCAAACTCGCCGCAGGTGTAGATGATTGTGGAAAGGAATTTAGGATTCACCCAGACGCTGATGTAGATACCCGAATCAATCAACGGTACAAATCCGTCGAAGCCTTCATTCACCTCTTTTCCTGCGCCTCCAGTGGTGTGGACAATAGGATCCCCATAGGTTCGCAATCCAAGTTCGGCCGTAATATGAGAAAAATATTTGCGCACCGTGTCTGCGGAAACCTCAATGCCGAAATAGCCTTCGAAAAGCAAACGCTTCCTAAAAATCTCCGGCGCAATATCAGTTAGTGGTGTGGTATGCATGGTTTCGTTTTGAAAAATATGACATTAATGGGCGGTTGGCGCTAGCGCGGCAAATACCTTACAATTACAGCACTTCAATGAATGTCAGACTCAGAAAAATAAGGCCGCTCCCCTCGAGTCAACTCGACACGAAGCTCCTCTAAATTACGCTTGTCTAGTACTGAGCACAAAAGGCTTGGCCGGTACGAAATCTCCTCCCAACTGGGCTCGGGTGGGATGGGCGAAGTGTACCTGGCGCACGATACCAAGCTTGATCGCAAAGTCGCTTTGAAGATCTTGCCTGATAACGTTTGCACCGATGATAGCGTGCGCCGGTTCATACAAGAAGCCAAAGCCGCATCCGCACTTAACCATCCGAATATTCTTACTATCTACGAAATCGATGAAATAGATTCGGAGCATTTTATAGCTACCGAATTCATCGAAGGCCAAACTCTACGCAAAAGAATAATGCAATCTGCACTCGCGCCAGTGGAAGCGATCGATATCGGGATACAAGTCGCAAATGCACTTTGTGCCACTCACGCAGTCGGCATTATCCATCGAGATGTTAAACCTGAAAACATCATGATACGGAGCGATGGCATTGTAAAAGTGCTCGACTTTGGTCTTGCCAAACTCTCTTGTGAGTTACCCCCTAATCTGGAGATCTCAGAAGCTCCAACGAGAGCTCCTTTTAACACCGAGCCAGGAATAGTTCTGGGCACAGCTCAATACATGTCACCGGAACAGGCTAGAGGACTAAAAGTCGATGCCCGCACTGATATTTGGAGTCTGGGTTGTGTGCTTTACGAGATGATTACGGCCTGTCAGCCGTTTAGAGGCGGGACAACCATGGATGTGTTATCAGAAATCCTCAATCATGAGCCAGCTCCACTTGTGAATCACGTTACTGAAAAAGCGCACGAGTTTGAGCGGATTGTCCGCCGGGCAATGCGCAAGGAGCGCGAGGAACGCTACCAGACCGCCCAGCAGATGCTTAACGATCTTAAAGAAATGAGGAGCAAGCTCGCAGGGCAATCAAACCGGTTTTTGTCTCCCACCATAACTGCCGACACAGCAGAAAAGTTATCTTCATCGTCCGTTCCTGAAAAATCGATTGCAGTCCTCTACTTTGAAAACATGAACTCTGAGAATGACGGTGACTACTTCTGCGCCGGCATTACCGAGGACATCACCATAGCCCTTTCCAAAATTAACCACCTCAAAGTGGTTCCGCGCACCGACGTTCTTCCTTACCGTCAAAAAGGGGTTAACACCAGGCAGGTTGGTGAAGCGTTGCGCGTGAATTACATTCTCCAGGGGAGTGTGCGAACTGCGGGAAAAAGAATTCGGATTACAGCCCAGCTCATCAATGCTCGCGATGGTTATCAGCTTTGGGCTGAACGATTCGATAGCTTGGTGGAAGATATATTTGATCTACAGAATGAAGTTTCTCAAAAGATTGCCGATGCCCTGAAGATCTCACTGACGGACTCTGAGAGACAGTTGCTGGCAAAGAAGCCCACGGACGATCTGAAGGCCTATGACCTTTACATGCAGGGCAAGGAACTCCTGTATTTAAAAGGGAAGAGGAACACTGAGAAGGCTATCCAAAAGTTTGAAGATGCCGTAGCCATCGACCCCAACTTTGCTGCATCTTTCGCCGCACTGGCCGAGGCCTATTCTCAAATTTACGAGTGGTACGATGGCAATCCGCTTTGGTTGAGCAAGGTCATCGAGATGAACCAGAAAGCTCTGACGCTCGATCCTGACTTGTTGGAAGCTCAATTTGGGATCGCGATGGTCTACTTCCATCACCGCAGGTTTGTCGAATCGATGCGGCTGATTGAGGACATTCTTAAAAAGAATTCTGAGTTCCACCAGGGCTATCTGCGGCTGGGAATGATTGCAGAGATGTCCGGCAACCTGAGTGGAGCGTTGAACTACTACCAGCGGGCGACCGAATTAAAGCCTTACGATGAAGATTCCTGGCGGTTTCTTGCCGGGGTTCAACGCAAACTGGGAAACACCGCGGCCGCCGACGTAGCTGCGCTAAAGGTCATCGAAGTGACTTCGCGAAAACTGGAAGCCAGTCAGGATGACACCACCGTGATGAGCAGGCTTGCCGAGGCTTATGCCAGGTTCGGAAGTAGGGAAGAAGCACATGCGACGCTCAAACGAGTGTTTGAGCTGGTGCCTAACGATGGGTTGGCAGTTTATAACTGTTCCTGTGCGTATGCTCTACTCGGAGAAAAAGAGGCGGCTTTGATCTCACTTCGTCGCGCTTTCGATTGCGGATTCCGGACGGTTGCCCACTGGGCCAAAACGGATAACGCTTTCGATTCCATGCGCGGTGATTCTGACTTCCAACAGTTGATTGCGGAATTACAATAAAGGTTAGTACTTGGTACTTTGTACTTTGCAACCACTAAGTTGAAAGCACAAAACACAAAGTACCAAGCACAAAGTACTAAGCACAAAGTACTAAACACAAAGTCATTTGAATGGAGAATGTAAATGCCAAAATACGTTATTGAGCGAGTCGTGCCCGGCGCAAGCAATATGACCCCGGCAGAGCTAAAAACGCTCTCCATGAGATCTTGCAGCGTGCTGAATCAGCTGGGACCTCAGATTCAGTGGATTCATAGCTATGTCACCGATAACAAGATCTACTGCGTTTACATCGCGGCGAACGAAGAGCTCGTACACGAGCATGCTCGCCTGGGTGGTTTTCCGGCTAACCATGTAAGCCAGGTTAAGACAATTATTGATCCGACCACTTCTGAGGAATGAGTAACGATGGATCTACGAGCGATTCAGAAACCTCTTAAAGAAAAATACCGTAGCGATCCAACCAGTTCACTTATTACCCTCAAAGCGCACGGCAATCAAAATGATTCGCCGATCGCATGTTCTATCGAGGTCGGTCAGAAGCTGATTGAGGCTCAAGCTCATGCTGGGGTTGGAGGCGCTGGCACGGCGGCCTGTTCCGGAGATCTTCTACTGGGAGCGCTGGCGGCCTGTGCTCAGCTCACTTGCCAACTTGTAGCTGTGGCGATGGGAATACCTGTCGAGAACATCCATGTAGAGGTGGAAGGAAAGATGGATCTACGTGGCACTTTGGGGATTTCAAAGGACGTGCCGGTTGGATTCAAAGAGATTCACACGCGGTTCGATATAAAGGCGCCAGAGGCTTCGCCGGAGCAACTGGCTGCATTAAAAGAGAAAACCGAACAATACTGCGTTGTCATGCAAACCCTGGTTCAACCTCCCGCAATGAGTACGAGCTGGATTTAGACATTGCCCGTTAGTGATCGACCTCTTCTACTGATCTCCGGTCGGTACAATACCTGCGCCTTCGACCATCAAGATAACTGTCGGCTCGGGCGCTCTCGGGCGATGCATTGTTTGTTTCGAAACCACGAAACCTTGACCCGGCGCTAGTTCTACAGTCCGTCCTTCGAGATCGATGAGGAATTTCCCTGACACCACGTAAAAGAATTCGTCTTCGTCGTCGTGTTTGTGCCAGTGGTAGTCCCCCTCAATGACACCTAACCTCACAACGGATTCATTTACCTGGCAAAGCGTCTGGTTGTACCAACGGTCCGTGCACGCTGCGACCAGAGCAGGTACATCGACCACCTCCATCGGACCGTACAGCACGTTCAAGTGAGTCACATAGGGATAGGACTTTTCCGCATCAGCCATATACGAATCCTTTCGTGATTGTCTAATACCTTTTTAGCATTGCGTTTCAGATGATCAGGTCGCTGTGAGTCTTTGGTTGTAACCTGCCGCAACCAGCTCTTCATAAGCCGCCCAGACATCGGCGGGTATGTCCTGGTAAATTTGAAAGCCTTTCGCAGGGTAAAGTTTAATCCGCTGCAGGTCACCTACCATAATGCTGATCACGTCATCTTTCGTAAGCTCCCGGCTGGCGTAGTGCTCGAGGTATTCCTCGAAAGACACCTGAGGTGAAGTAACAACGACTTCCTTTTCGGGCCACAGCTTTCGGAAGGTGGCAAAGCTGCGTCGTTCCATATATGGCTTCTGCACAAGAATAAAGCTTTGTAGATCTATTTCTTTTTCCGCCAACAACTGCTTTGTAAACAGGATGTTTTCACCTGTATTTGATGATCGGTTTTCGATGAGTATCTTATCTTTTGGCACGCCGAGGGTCATCGCGATCCTGGCAAATTGATTAGCTTCTGGCTCACTCCAGATGTCGCGCGTTATTGCACCGAGACCACCTGAGAAAATGAGCAGGGGAGCCCATCCCTGATGAAATAGGTCCACAGCTCTTTCAGCCACTCTTGTGTCGTGACTGCAGAGCACCAGAATCGCATCAGCCTTGATGAGCTGGTGGTTCATTAGGTGGTACTGCCAAATCTTTTCGGCTAAGTGTTTAAGGTGATCGCCCATGTCGTTAGCGGTCAGGATATCTAGTCAATAAGGAATTTACATTTTAAATCAAGAAAAACACTACCGAAGAAAGATCTTTCGTGATGAGTACCTGACGTTATTTCGGAAATTCGACATAAATTTTAAGGAGGAATACGTCTTCAAGTTCTA
>DASSCG010000396.1:0-7474 GCA_035697925.1 Pyrinomonadaceae bacterium | reverse complement strand
TCCATTTGCCAACGGCCTTGGCTTCGGCACCCGCAATTCCTTGTGAGCGATCGTGCCAGTCGTCTCGCGTTCCTTCGGCGCCCCGTTCACGTTCGTAGTTTTCAGTTTGCTCAAGGCTAAGAATTATCCCATCGGCGATGTCGCCCCAATCCTGAAACTGAATCCCTCGGCGCACCAACGATAGACCAGCCGACCAATCTTCTTCAGGCGCGCGCGCGTCCTGTTCCGGAATTGTCAGATTGTGCAGAGACGGAAACGCATGCCCCTTGAATTCTCGGGTAAGGCGCTCCTTGATCTCTTTGTAGGATAACTGCGAGTTTTCGCGTCGCAGTGCTTGTGCCCAGCGAAAGAGATCGGCGGTGCTTACCTGTTCTTGAGCCATGGCGAAATCCCTCATTACGTTGTTGGGTTGAATGCGAATACCTTACACGCGCTCCTTGCGAATCACAAATGTCAGTGAGTACACTCAAAATACCACTATGGCGGATACAATTATTGCCAGCGAACCAACTTCCAATCTTAATCCGGAACCAACGACTAAAATCTGTCCCGTTTGTGGCCGCGTCTCTCCAGACAATCTCGTAGACCTCTCACTTCTGGAAACAGATCTACGGCAACTTGTCGAAGCTAATTTGCCCGGTCAGAAATCTTCCGCAGTTTGTATTCAGTGTCTGGAGATATTTAAGCGAGCGCAACGCCAAATCGATTCTCACGCGGCAGTCTTCGAGCAAACAAGCTTTGTGTTGCCGACGCCCCTGCGCATGAATGCCGACAAGCGCTTCTCAGGAAAAGGGATCACTATCGCATTCCTCGATTCCGGGTTCTACGCACATCCGGACTTGACTCGACCAGTCGATCGTATCCTCGCTTACCACAGCATCTTCGATGCAACCGAAGATCCAACCTCTCTGAAGACAACTGACGTTTCCAGCTGGCATGGGATGATGACTTCGGTGGTCGCGGCAGGAAATGGTTACCTGTCGGAAGGTTTTTATCGCGGTCTCGCTCCCGAGTCTAATCTGGTCCTCGTGAAGATCGGCAAAAGAGGACACATTCCTGATGAAGACATCGACCGCGGATTGCAATGGGTACTCAAACACCGGGAAGAGTTTGGCATTCGAATCGTAAACATTTCTGCTGGAGGAGATTTTGAAAAATCGTATTTGGTCAGCCCTCTTTGTCAGACTGTCGAGCGCGCGGTTAGTGAGGGATTAATCGTCGTCTGCGCGGTAGGTAATGCTGGAATGGCGCCTGGACATCCGGTGCTTCCGCCGGCAAGTTCACCTTCCGCGATCTCCGTGGGCGGTCTCGACGATCAGAATTCCCTTGATCGAGCTAAGCGCGGCATGTATCGCTCATCATATGGACCAACCATCGACGGGCTGCAAAAACCGGAAGTGATTGCCCCAAGTATCTGGGTCGCCGCCCCGATTCTGCCGCATACACCAACGGCGGATGAGGCCCGGCTTTATTCCGAGTTGGACATGGCTACAGATGAAAAGCTCACTTCGATCATTGGAGCTCACAAGGGAGTTGACCATGACCTGGACGAAGCGAGTGCGTTACCAGTGCCGCTATTGAGACAGCTAATTACCATCAAACTCCACGAGGGCAACGTGATCAATAGACACTATAAGTACGTTGATGGTACGTCGTTCGCCTCACCCATAGTCGCTTCGACCATTGCGTGCATGCTTGAGGCGAATCCCGGGTTGACGCCGCAACAGGTGAAGCGAATTTTAATCGATACCGCTGATCGAGTTTCAGGGATTGAAGTGGAGCGTCAGGGATGGGGAGTCGTTTCACCCGGAAGAGCCGTTGAGATTGCGCGCTCGCTGAGATCTTAAGGTTGTCGACCAACGACGTTGGACTTGCGACTCGCGCGTGTGCAACAATTCGTCAAACCAAAGCACCAATCAGTTTGTGAGAGGAGTTCAAGCTTTTGATGTTAGAGAATGAAATTGCGCCAACTGACGCGTCGCCTGAGGGCGGTGGCGGAGAACAGGCGCCAACTGAAGCGGCCGAAGACATCTCGTATCATGCAGTCGAAAAGGATGGCCAGGTAACGGCGATCTGGGAAATGCAGGGTCGCAAACACATACGCACCATCGATCCGAGATCCCGCCAGGGACAAGACATCCTTCGCCTTTACACAACGGAACATCACGACGAAACGCCCTCGACCGGAGCTACGGAAGCAGCTTCGTCCTGAGAATAAGGCCTACCTTGCGAGCTACGAGTTTAAGTGGTGAAAGAGCCGCAGCCTTGCGGCTCTTGGCTTTTGCAACCGTTTGCCTAGGAAACAAGATTTACGGGCGTGCCGCCGATGAAGGCTTCGATATTGTCGATGAGTTGATCGGCTAGAACTTGCATTGCTTCCCTGCTGGCCCACGCGATGTGGGGCGTCACTATCAAATTTGGAAGATCTTGCTCAAGCAAAACGTTTCCGTCTCGGGGCGGT
The DNA here is from genome assembly GCA_035697925.1 of Pyrinomonadaceae bacterium. Lineage (GTDB taxonomy): Bacteria > Acidobacteriota > Blastocatellia > Pyrinomonadales > Pyrinomonadaceae > PSRF01. The sequence goes on along the minus strand of DASSCG010000396.1, from coordinate 5,013 downwards.
TCTTCTGTAAGCACGTCAACGCCTGCCCCGCCGATCAGGTTAGTGTTTAAGGCCTCAACTAACGCAACCTCATTTACCAGTCCACCACGAGCGGTGTTGATAAGGATCGCTTCCTTCTTCATTAGTTGAAACTCTGCTGCACCAATCAGGTCTTTGGTTTCCTCGGTCAAAGGACAATGAAGGGTCACGACATCGCTCTGGTGTAGTGCTTCCGCAAAATCCGTCCGTCCTGCTCGAGTCGTTTGAGCACTCTTTCTTTCGGCGATCATCACTTGCATCCCAATCGCCTTGGCCAAGGCCGCCACTGCCTTACCCAGCGAACCGTACCCGATAATGGAGATCTTGCTGCCGTAGAGATCGTGGATCGGATGATTAAGCAAACAAAACTGTTTAGCCTTTTGCCATTCACCATTCCTCACATCGTGCGTATACGAGAAGAGATTTCTACGCAGGACCAGCATGAGCATCAGCACGTGTTCGGGCAAAGAGGAAACCGCATAATTCCGTACATTCAAGACCGCTAGTCCCCGAGTTTTGCAGTAGCTCAGGTCAATGTTATCGGTCCCGGTAGCGGCTACGGCGATCAATTTCAAATCTGGAAGTTCAGACAACTCAGCCTTACGCAGAGGAAGCTTGTTACAGATGGCAATCGTGGCTTTGCGTAGCCTTTCCACGGTCTGCTGTCGCGTGGTTTCGCCGTGTTCGATCCACTCATGCTCAAATTGCGGACGACGGAAGGTGGCGTGGAAAGTGTTGCGTTCGAGAAAGACAATTCGTTCCATAGGCCAAGGATAACTCGGTATCGATTGGCACGTTTACTTAAGCATACATGGGCCGGGAAGAACCTGAACGAAGGAGCCTGATGGGCTCCATTTTTTACGAGCCTATGGATCCGATCCATTAATTTGAAGAAAACCACTCGTTCTGCGAGGCCCTGTCCGAAGGCGGAGGATCCTCATTGACTGAAATGCTTATTGTTCAGTGTGAGTTACCGTTCATGGAAAAATATCCATTTAAGTGGAATATTTATTGCATGAAATTGATGCAGGTCGGCTTGCACACCCGGGTTTCACATAATTCTAACCAGCTCAGACACTACGAATCGGGTTCATAAAAATTGAAGGAGAATCTCGATGAATAGAGCAACTTGGCAACTCTTGATATCTGTGACATTCCTGGCGTTTATGTCCCTCTCAGTCGGGGCGCAGACGACAGGATCAATTCTAGGTGAAGTTAAAGATGAGAAGGGAGGGAGCATCGCTAAGGCTAATGTGACCCTCCGAAATGTCGAAACCAACGTTTCGCGGACTGCAACAACAAACGATGAAGGTAATTATCGTTTCAACAATGTGCCGGTTGGCAACTATGAGGTTACCGTCGAAGCCACCGGCTTTGGAAAGTATACGCAGTCTGGGATCACGCTGGCCCTTAATCAGAATGCGGTAGTTGATGCATCGCTGAAGCCGGGTGGCGTTGAGGCGGTTGTGAATGTGGTCGAGAACGCGGCGGTCATAAATACCACCAACGCCGAGGTCAGCACTCGTTTCGATTCGCGACGCGTCTCGGAGCTACCGCTGGGAACCACCCGCAACGTGTTCACCGTCGCACTCGGTGCGCCAGGGGTCAGCCAGCTAGGTTCTGGCCAGACCGGTTTCGCAAACGGTATTAGCTACTCATCGAACGGTGGTCGATTGCGCTCGAACAACTTCATGATCGATGGCCAGGACATTAACGATCCAAGTGTGTCGGGCGGCCAACAGGCCATCAATAATCCCGATATCGTTCAGGAAGTGCGCCTCATCACAAACCAGTTTCTCGCTGAATACGGTCGCAACTCCGGTTCAGTGTTGTTAATCAACACGAAGCCCGGAGGTAACGAATACCACGGAACCCTTTTCTGGTTTCATAACGACAATGCCCTGAACGCTTGCAACAACCTTAACAAGTCCGGCGGGTTCTGCACCAAGCCCGGCACTCGAGCCCCAGGGCTGTTTTCAAGTGAAAAACGTCCGTTCCGAATTGAGAATCAGATTGGCTTCACACTAGGCGGTCCACTGCATTTCCCGCGACTCGGCGAGGGTGGTCCCAGCTTTTACAGCGGGCGAGATCGAACATTCTTCTTTGGTTCATATCAACGGTGGAGTGACCGTCAGTTAGGGAGTGGTTTTACTCTCACCGGCGCGCCGACTGCAGCTGGACGCGCAGCGCTCCAAGCGGGCGCTGGCGATCGGCCACAGGTCCAAGCACTGCTGCGGTTTGTTCCGGCCGCAACCGATTCGACTGGCACGGTGCGCTCGTTTATCAGAAACGGACAAACTTTTGTTGTGCCGACAGGTAATTTAACCGGCGCTGCTTCATCATTCTTCGATGATCATCAAGCTTCGTTCCGCGTGGATCATCGGTTCAACGACTCGAACAATTTAACGGCTCGCTACCTCTACGACGACGGCGATTCGGGAGGCAATGGTCAGGTTACCCCTCCGGGTCTGACTACCAAGAATGTGTTTCGTTCACAAGCGATGAACATAACACTGACGAGCGTGATTGCCCCGAATCTCGTCAACGAAGTCCGTGCCGCCTGGTCTCGCCTGGCCACCACGACCGCGTCTGACGACCCTGCGTCGGAGACAATCCCGTCGATCGAGATTGCAGATTTGGCGATGTCAGGCTTTAACGCCGCTGCTAATCGCACCGCGATCGGCTTAGCGGTTAACCTGCCGCAGTTCCGCAATAACAACACGTATCAGATACAAGACAACTTAGCGTGGACTCGCGGAGCGCACTCACTCAAGTTTGGTGTTGACATAAGGCGAACGCAGGTCAAGAGCTTTTTCGTTCCCACGATCCGTGGGCGACTGGCCTACACCACTCTGCAGGCCTTTGTTGACGATATCGCCAGCACGGCTGCTGCTGTGAATCGGCCCCTTCCGGGCGGTCAGGAGATCCAGTATTACTATTGGTACGACTCCTACTACTACGCGCAGGATGAGTGGAAGATTCGGCCGAACTTCACTTTCACTTACGGCTTGCGTTACGAATTGCCCGGCAACAACTTTGACGATCTGGTTCCGATTAATGACGCTATCGTCGCGGCCAACGGCAATGACGAGCGCTTCCGATTTACTCCTGTTCCCAAGCGAGATACTAACAACTTCCAGCCGCGTATTGGATTTAACTGGAATCCGCGCACTGACAGTGAAGGCGCGCTCGGTTGGGTTACCGGCGGTGATAAGCTCGTCGTTCGCGGTGGCTATGCTCGCACCCACGACAGTAACTTCATCAACATTAACTTGAATATAGCCAGCGCGTTTCCATTCGTAGCCGCCATTAACTTGCCGGCTGCCGGCGCCTTCGCGGCTATCCCTAACGCGCAACCGGCGGGACTGAATCCTGCGAACTTTGCGAGAACTATCGTGGCGGAGGACTTCCGCGCGCCCGTTTACGATCAGTTCAGCTTCGAAGTGCAGCGCGAACTGTCCAAGGATATGGTGTTACGAGTGGGTTACGTCGGCACGCGAGGACGCGATTTATTCCAAACCATCGACGGCAATCCTCGCCAGCCTACGAACAGCATTTTCGTCGGCGACGGACGGTTTACTCAAGTAGCCTCTCCAGAACGCACTGCCGCTCTCGTGCCCGGCAGCCCGAATAATCCTTGCCGCGTCACGATCGTAGATCCAACCAACTGCACTCTCGGTGTTGTTCGTCTGCGAGCCAATGGAGCGGAGTCGGATTATCATTCAATGCAGGTGAGTCTCGACAAACGGCTCTCGCGCGGCTTCAGCGCGGGTGTGCATTTCACCTGGAGCTCATTTACTGATACGGCCTCAGAGCTGTTCAATCCATCCGGCGGCGAGGTGGCGGTTTCCCAGAATTCCTTTGATCGCGAAGCGGACCGCGCACGTTCTACATACGATCGCCCGTTAAGGTTTTCGGGTAACTTCGTTTACGAGCTGCCGTGGCATCGAAGTCAGAACGGATTTGTTGGTCATATTCTAGGTGGCTGGCAACTGAATTCGTTCTTTACATTGCAGAGCGGCGCTCCTTTCACACCACTGAACGGCTCGGATCCGACCGGTGCTCTCAGCGGTATTGACAATCTCGTGGGCAATGCTATTCGGGCAAATTCCATTGCCCCACTGCCTACGACGTCCGCCGAGGAACTCTTCAATCTGATCCGTGGTCAGGGTCAACAGTTCTTCCGTACACTGCAATGTACCGGGCCAACCGACGCTGCAGGCAGGTTCCTGCCAAGTGCAACGTGCGAGCGATTTGGTAGCGCAGGACGCAACATCCTGCGGGCCGATGGCATAAACAACGTAGACTTCGGGATCATCAAGAACACTCAAATCGGTGAGAACATTCGGTTGCAACTACGGGCCGACATGTTCAATGCTACGAACACTCGAGACTTCGGGATCCCGACTGCTTCGGTCAGTACGCCCGCCGCCTTCCTGAACCAGTGGACGACGAACGGCGGCAACCGTCGGATCATCGTCGGCGCCAGACTGGTGTTCTAGATAGCGCGCTCACCTCGTCCAGCCCATGGGGGATGGCGTGGCTTAACATTAAGGGGCTGAAGAATTGATCTTCTTCAGTCCCTTTTCTTCTTTGGGTTGCTTCCCAAAAGAGTGGGCTGATTATTCGGATCCGACCGAACTGAATTGGATAAACGGCGAGAGATTTGGCCAGTGGTGATGGAGGTTCGACCTTGACCATCCACCCAATGCCCGTGCGTGGAATTTGAGCTTTTTTTGCGAAGCCAGTTGGGTTTATGATACCCACGAAAAACCCACACTAAGCTCGAGAAAAGCCACGGAAATTTGTTTTAATTCAAACCGGTACTGATGAAAGGAGCGTCATGAGATGTAGTTGTTTTTTCTTAATGTTTCTCTGCTCCGTCGGTGCTGCGCAAGCACAATCAATAACACCCTCAACTGAGGCGCCCGACTTAGTCATTCTCAAGTACAGCTGGATGAAGGACCGCCTCAATTGGGAGGGCGATCCGTTCGG
>DASSCG010000395.1:0-5491 GCA_035697925.1 Pyrinomonadaceae bacterium | reverse complement strand
GCATATCCTTAGCGTCACGCCCTACGGCTTCAACCTGATTTGTGACTTTGTTGATCGCAACGATGGACGGTTCGGAAACCACGATGCCTCGGCCTTTGGCATAGACCAAAGTGTTGGCGGTGCCCAGATCGATCGCGAGGTCGCTGGAGAACAGACTAAAAATAGATTTAAAGGCCATCTAGTTTGATCACTTCCCGTGGAGGTAGTAAGAGAAATTCCGGAGGGTAGTCGGTCGCGGTTGGCAAATAATTTTTGCTCACTAAGAAGAAGGTGGGTGGCCAGAATCTCCACCAATTGAACTCAATCTAATTCTGAACTTTACCACTAAGACAGACCAGCCAGGTCCGAACATCATAAGATACACCCGATTCGAACTTTTGTGCTATCAAAGAAATCGCAGTCTTGTTCAGTCTTCTTTAGCTTGGTCAGGCTCAACGGGTGTGCTTGTAACTCGAGTATTGGGGGTAGCCGCCACTGCAAAGCGGACGCAGTTCTTGTTTGCCGCCTTTGCCTCATACATGGCAGTGTCGGCACAGGCGATCAGTTGTTGGGGGGAAGACGCGTGGATAGGGAAAGTGGCAACTCCAAAGCTGGCCGTGAGGGAAAGCTTAAGACGTTTGCCGCCGGTGAAGGTGTACTGTGAGATTTTTTCGCGGATGCGTTCGGCGACAACGCCTGCCAAGTCCATGCCCGTGTCAGGCAAAACGATCACAAACTCATCACCGCCGTAGCGCGCCAGCGCATCCGTGTCACGAACCGAACCAAGGATCACTCCGGCCATCTCCATAAGCACGTGAGAACCCACCAGGTGTCCATGGACGTCGTTGACTTGCTTAAAGTCGTCAAGGTCCAGAAATAAAGCTGTCACACTTGTACCGTAGCGGCGGGCTCGCCGGATCTCATTGAGGAGAAACTGTCGGAGGTAACGAGCGTTGTGCAGCTTCGTCAAATCATCCGTCTGTGAGAGTCGTTCAGCCTCCGCGATTCGAACAGCATTCGCAAGAGCGGAAGCCAATGGCAGTGACAGTGCATCGAGTAGTTCGATCTCAGACTTCTTGAAAGACGGTTCAATTTCTCCGTCACGAACTCCTTCAAGCACTCCAAGGATTCGTTCGCCGCAGACGAGCGGAACTGCGACGACGTGCTTGCCCTTTTCCTTTTTCTTGATAGTGCCGATACCGGCAGCTGCCAGATGCGCCGCCTTGGATTCGTAGTGTGGAATATCGGTGTCTTCGGGCAGATAGTTTCGACGCCACTCTTCAGCTTCGGGCTCGCCAACAGGGCGATCCCGGTCCCGGACGGCGATTACTTCCAGGCAGGAGTCTTCAACTGTCTTCGCATCTGAAATCAAGTAGATGGTCCAACACTTCGCACTGACCAGATGTTCGATGCCGGCGAGTGCTGTATGTGCAGCCCCAATTTGATCACCAATAAAGTGAAGCGAAGACACCAAGTCAAAGGCGGCGCGTAAACCTTTAGCTTTTAGTTTGGAAGGAAGCGAGTATGAACCTTGGTCAAGTGGCTTCTGGACTATCTCCGGTAGTTTCAGCTCACCCGTCGCACCATGACCTTCGATCTCCCTCAACAGTGCAGGCAGCTGGGCCGCTTTGTCCGCGATCGCGCGGAACCCCAATCGCTTAAGAGTTACTCCATCCAGGTTGCGTAGATTGAGGCTCTGGTAACCATTTCCGTGCCGGCGGCAGGCTACCAGGGGAGTGCCAGGCCAGAAAGTCTTAGCGTGATCTGTCGCTGTTTGCATCTCTACCAAATCCGCCCCTGGCACTACTTCATAAAGGACGGCCATGGGAGGCTGGCCCTGATTGAGAGCCGAACCTTCGCTTTCCTGTTTTCGGGCCAACGCCACTTCCAACTCCACCTCGCGCAGCCCTTCAATCAGCGTTTTCACGCCGGCAGCGCGAAGCGCCTCGATCAACTCGTAGGCAGGGGCCTCGTGGGCGTCTGTAAGTAGAATTACGTGTCTCGACATTGCGAACAGAATTAATCTCGGCCTCGACCGCTGTTGGATAGTGCCAACGTGTAGCTGCTACTGTTCCCGTTAGGATCTAATGCTTCAACCGTGATTTGCCGATCGCCGGCAGGAGCAGTGATCTGAACCTGAAAAGACTTACCTGTGGAGACCAAAGTCTCGCGACCAACGGCACGAATGGTTGTGCCTGGTTCAGCCTCACCGCGAACCAAATAGATGTTGCCGCCAAGCAGTTCCACGCTCAGATTTGAAACCGCAACTTGAGAGCCTGAACCTTTAGGCGCAACCACAAACTTCTTCGGATCGCTCCAATCGCTGGTTTGGCCTGTTGTTGCAGTAGCCCGAACCCTCCAGAAATAAACTCCGGGACGAAGATCGCTGGCATTGAATTCCATCGATACCAACTGATCACGCTCTATCACTCGTCCATCCGCGACAAAGAACGGCGACGTTGCCACCTCGACACGATAGTAGGCCGGAGATCCAGAAGGTGGTTTTAGCCACTTTAAAGCTACGATTGCAGAACCCTTCGACCCGACCACGATCTTGTCCAGGTCCCGTGGCTCCGAAGGGACCGGAACTTCCAATAATCTTTGAGGGCGCGAAACAGTGCCCGAAGGATTTACTGCAACGTACTGACCCCCGCTTAGTGTTGTCTTCTCGCCTGAACGGTTTGTGGTTTCCATAGCACCAGTATTGACGCGAATCTCTTCCGTACCTTCTGGATTGACGCCGAAGCTGGCACCTGTTTGTTCACCCAGCTTGCTGCTCGTCTTAGGAGTTTCTACGACGTTGCTTGTTCCTTCAGGTAGCTGCTCGGTTTTGACATACATCTGACCGCTGTCAACAACTACGTGAACATTGGTTCTCTTTCCATCATCGTCGCGTGCGTTGTCACGGACAGTGATGATGCTGTTCGGGCGTACTACAAGCGTGGAGCCGTCGGCCATGCCGATTCGGGCGCGACCGCTCTCCTGGGTTTGTACCGTATCGCCGGGATAAAGTTCGGTGTCACTACGGGCCAAGATCGTCTCGCGCGTCGAAGCACGAATTACTCGGACATCTCCTTCGAATGAAATAAATCTTGCGCCCGCGGGGGTTTTCACGCTGGTGCCGACATTCTTGAGAGGATTCCCGTACTTCCAGACGTAAAGTGAACCGCCGACGACCAACAGGCAAAGGGCAAGGATGGCGATGGCAAGGTAGACAGATCGCTTCTGAACTACCCACCAATCAAACGCAAACCGATGGGTTCTCGTGGACATAGGTTTTTCGAAATCTAAGGAGTTGAGGGAGACGGAATTCCAATATGCCGGGCGATGCGGGCCAAAGTACCGGTAGGATCCCGAGCCGCACTATCAAGGGAGTGAAGTCCAAAGACCGTCAGGGGTGAATTTTATAGGGCCACTGAGCGGTAAACCTTAACCAGCAGCCATGGAAAATTTAACACACCAAACAGGTGTGTTCAAGCACCTTGGCACAAACAAGCCATTTTTTAACAGCCGTATCCCGTTGTGTTCGCAGGAAGTTGAGAGATCTGGAAATCCGCGCCGCACTCCGTTTTATTGGGTTTTGGGCACTAACTAAGGACAAATGACCGTAAGGCTTCGATGTTCGGCTTATTGTCTTCAGGTTTGTCGTAGGGAGTTTCCAGGATAAAAGCCGAATGAGAGAACGTGGGATGACGGGCTACGCGTCTGAGGGCGTCCGTCCCAATGTGGCCTTCACCGATGTGCCAATGGCGATCGACCCGCGAGTGATACCCCGCTCTGGAGTCGTTGAAGTGAATCGCCCGGACCTTCTTTGTACCTACTTCACGGTCAAGTGAGTGGATAGTTGCTTCCAGACCCTCTTCGGTACGGATGTCGTAACCGGCGGTGAAAGCGTGAGCTGTATCGAAGCAAACGCCAAGAGGTAGCTCCGCGCACGACATCATGATTTCGCGTAAGTGTTCGAACCGATGGCCAATGCACTCACCCTGCCCAGCGGTGTTCTCAAGCAGAATTCTCAGCGAACCCAAGTCGAGTCCATCAGCGGCGCGCTTCAAACTCTCCGCGCACACCTCGATTCCCTCAGCCTCACAAGCCCCGCGCGCACTACCAGGGTGAACTACGAGGTAGTCGGCGCCAAGAAGAATCCCGCGCTCCAACTCTTCGCGAAACGAGTCTCGGGATTTTTGCAACATGTCCTGGTCTGAAGCCGCAAGATTGATCAGGTAATTTGCATGAATAGCTACGGGCGAGATCTTTGTCTGGCGTCGAACCTGCTTGAACATCTCAACTTCTTCATCGCTCAGTGACTTGGCTTTCCAGCCTCGCGGATTACGCGAAAAAATCTGCACCGTCTGACAACCAAGCTCGTTAGACCGGAGTAGAGCGTTGTGCAACCCTCCGGAGATCGGCGCATGGAAGCCAATGCGTGGTAATCTAGCTCTGCGTTTATTTCCGTTACCAGGTAGAGGGCTGCGTTGCTGTTTCACTTCTGCACTTCTTCCATAACGCGCATTACATTTCCGCCAAGAATCTTTTCTACGTCAGCAGCGGTATAACCTCGTCGCAATAGTTCGCGAGTGAGATTTGGTAAGTCCTCCACCGTGGCCAGGTCGCTAAGCGTAGCTTGTACTCCGTCAAAATCTGACCCTACGCCAACGTAGTCGATGCCGACAAGTTTGACGATGTGGTCGATGTGATCGACGAGGCGCGCGACACTTGTACCGGGCAAGCGTCTGGCATATTCCTCTCTTCTGACTCGGTCCCGCGCGATTTTCTTGTAGGCTATCGATCTGGACTCTTCGGCAGAAGCTTTTTGTACCAGCGAGCCGATTTCCGCATCGACCTTTTTCTTCTTGTCGTCCCACCCTGGCTCGAGAAATGCCGGATAGAAAAGAACACAAACAACGCCACCGCTTTTCGCGATTGCGCGGATCATTTCGTCGTCCAGGTTGCGAGGAACTCTGGCGATTGCCCGGCACCCGGAGTGAGTGGCAATAATCGGTTCTGAGGAAGTGTTAATGATGTCCCAGAACGTCTTATCAGAAACGTGAGAAACGTCGACCATCATTCCTAGTCGGTTCATCTCACGCACCACGTTCTTACCAAAGTCGTTAAGGCCCCGCGTTTGACCTACTTCATCGTTCGAAGACCCTGCCCAACTCGTACTAACGCTCCATGCCGGAGACATGTACCGAACACCCATCTCGTAGTAGCGCTGAACATTTTCGAGTCGCTCGTCGATGGCGTACCCCCCCTCCAGCCCCATCAATGCAGCGATTTTTCCGCCCTGAGCAATTCGTCGAATATCAGCCGCTGTTGTCGCCAGTTCCCACGTTTCCGGATATTTGACCGGCAGAGCACGGACCAAAGCTATTTGATCATCAGCCCGTTTCATTGCCCCGGGGCCCCCGAGACCAAACAACTCAGGTTCAACCCAGATTGAAAAGAACTGGGCATCCAAGCCGCCGTCCTTCGCGCGGATGTTATCGAAATGCCCATCGGTCAAACGTTG
>DASSCG010000394.1:0-6992 GCA_035697925.1 Pyrinomonadaceae bacterium | reverse complement strand
TGAAGCGACCGGCGTGAACTTCGGTGTTTGAAGATTGAAGAACTGGACTCGAAATGCAGCCGACATTTGTAACCGATTATCCAGAAAGCGCAATTGATCCTGAACAAATAAGGCGTTACTCCTTTGCGTTACGTCTACCTTTGAGTTGTCTGCGGGGGTTACTGGGAACGTCAGGTTTTTGAAGTTCTCGCTTTCAAACTCGTACCCGGCGGTGATGAAATTGACTCGTCCCGCCTCCAGATCAAGCCGTGCATTCAGGGTATGAACGCGCGCATCGAAATCTGATTGCTCACTTCCACCAAACGGTTGGAACCCAACTCCGAGAGGTCCATTAACGCTCGTTCGATTCGTTGCTAATCCGTGGTAGCTGAGACTGTAGCCGAACGTTTCAGTGGGGCGCTGCGAGAAGACGACGGCGCCAGAGAAGAAGTTTGCTTTACGCAGGCTGTCGGGATCGTTTGTAGCCGGGATGAATGTAGCCGCGCCAACATTTAGTAGCGACGCGGGCACTCCTGCCTCGTAGCGTCGTTGCTCTTCTTCCGAGAGCGCGATGGCATCAACGATGCCAGTGGGTGGCAGATTTCCGATACCCTCGGGATTGCTGTTGAGTTGCAAGCGTGAGTTAACGCCGTACAAGCGTGCCGAAAGGCTAGTGGAGGGTGTCAGGTTGAAGAGGATACGTCCCTGTCCACTGGAGTTGCGAACTTCGTCATGACCATCTACTCCGCTTGTGACGTTAAGATGGGAAAAGCCTGCACTGTAAACAATGCGGTCGTTCCGCGCTCCGCCGGCAACCTGAGCGCGACCGCGAAATAATCCGAGCCCACCGCCCTCAGCTAACAAGTTACCGTGTAACGGACCGCCTCCTTCATCAGTAACAAGATTTAAGACTCCGCCAATGGCGTTGGACCCGTAAAGTGAGGAGCCAGAACCGCGCAGAACCTCAACCCTACTAACGTCAGTGGCGATCAGGTCCTCAAGGAAGCCAGATGCATCGCCCTGCGGAGCTCCGGCATCTCGAAACCGTAGCCCATCAATCAAGACAGAAGTGTCTTCATTTCGCAGTCCGCGTGTTTTAATCGAAGTGAACGATCCTGGCCCACCAAGCTGTTGCACTCGCAACCCAGGCACAGTATGCAAGGCCTCTGCGATCGAAACCTCATCTCGATCCTCCATGTCCTGATAATCCACGACCGAAATGGCCTTTGAGATTTCATCAACCGGTTGCACGGTACCCTGGGCAGTTATGACGACCTGTTCATTAACACCTGCAAGTGGCAATGAGATTTCGAGAGTTTTAGAGGCGTTTCGTTCGACGCGAACTAGTTGCGTTGCGGAGCGAGCAAAGCCATGGGCCTCGGCCTCAATCAAGTATTCGTCTTCGGCCAGTCCGACTAGTCGGGCCTTCCCTGATTCGTCCGTAAGTGACTTGGTGCGGACCCGATTATCACGCGTGTAAAGCATGACGGCCGCATTGGGTACGATTCCGCCATTGGGATCTGTTACCCGTACGATTAGTTCTGGGCCGTTGATTGCGGTTTGCGCTAAAGCAAGGTTGGAAACTAAAGACAAGAGGGCCAGTCCCAGAATGCTGAAGAGCCTCTTGAATTGAAGAAGTTTGGAACGATTGTTTTGAGTGGTCATTTTAGCGTCTCCTGCCCGTCGCAGTGCGAGCTTTGAATCGAGCAGCGGTTTGGTCTCCTGACTCACGACTCAGTACTGGCGAGCCTTCCCATTCGTTCGAACAGTGGCTAATGTGGCCAGAACCTCTTAGTCGTCTACAGTTGCGAGGGCAGTGTCGGATTTTGACCGACTTCCCATGAACCGAGCTCGGTTGGTTTAAGGCGCCTTGGCAAATGCCCTGGCACCAAGTTTACCGGTGGCTTTGGTGCACCGGCGTGATCCTAGGCACCCCTGTCACTGGATGCGCATCAACCAGGATTTGGACGTTGAAAAGTTCTTTAAGCAATTCGGGTGTCAGCACTTTGGTGGGCGCGCCAAACGCCAGGCCTCTCCCGTGTTTCATCAACAACACATGATGTGAGAACTCGGCCGCCAAGTTTAAGTCATGCGTTACCACAACCGCCGCGACCTTGTGAAACTGCGAGCGCCGTCTCACCAATGCGAGGATCGCTGCCTGGTGCTCGAGATCCAGATTGGCCGTGGGTTCGTCGAGGAGGAGCACAGATGCTTCTGTTGCCAAAGCTCGAGCTAGAACCGCACGCTGCCTTTCCCCGCCTGACAATTCATTCATTAATCTTCCTGATAATTCATATAGCTCCGTCTCGTGCAAAACTGAGCTAGCGACTCTGATATCTTGTTCAGTCTCCCAACCCCATGCCCCGGTACTGCCCGAGGCATAACGTCCTCCTAGAACAAACTCAAGCACGGTAACAGGGAAGCGCACATCACCTTCTTGAGCAACTACTGCAATCTGCCGGCTAACAACTCGTCTTGGATACTGATTCAAAGGTTGACCATCCAGTAGAACCTCTCCAGTGGTTGGTCGTATCCCTCCATTGAGCGCACGAAGGAGTGTCGACTTGCCTGCTCCGTTTGGTCCAAGAATAGCTATGATCTCGCCGGGTTGGATTCGCAGCGACACACCCGCCACTGCTAATCGCTCTCCATATTTGATAGTGATGTTGTCGGCCTGTAGCACTTCAATTAGCCTCGTTTTAAAAGGTAGACAAACAAGGGCGCACCGATCAGAGCAGTGATTGCTCCTACTGGGAGTTCCCTGGGTGCAATTATTGTCCGCGCGACTGTGTCAGCAACCACGACAAAGAGAGCTCCGGCAAATGCAGCTGCGGGAACCGTTATGCGGTTGTCACTCCCCAGCGACAGCCGAACAAGATGCGGAACCACTAAGCCGACGTACCCGACTGAGCCGCTAGAAGCTACAGAGCTTCCCACTAACATACTCGCGACGAAGAAGATAATTAGTCGAACCTTGCTCACTTCCACTCCGAGGTCGAATGCGTCCCGCTCACCTAACATCAAAAGATTTAGAGATCTGGCATTGGCCGACAACACTGCTGTACCGAGGACCGCGACAATCATCGCAAGAGCAAGCAAACTGGTGGTTGTTCCTGAAAGATCGCCCAAGAGCCAGAATGTAAAAGACCTAATTCTGGTTGCGTCCATCAACGTGGTCACAAAAACAATCGCCGAGGATAGAAAGGTTGTGACGATCACACCTGAGAGAATCAGTCGTTCAGGACTTGCTCCAGCTCTACTGTGCGCCAGTCGATAAACCAGAAAAGTTGACGCCAGCGCTCCCGTAAATGCCATAAGCGGGCGGCTCCATTCCCATGAGCCAAAGAAGACCAGTGCGATCATCGTGCCAACCGCGGCACCGTTAGACACGCCCAGGAGGTACGGCTCCGCTAGAGGATTGCGAAGCAGCGCCTGGTAACTTGCACCTGCAGCCGCAAGCGAAGCGCCAACCGCAGCCGCGAGAAGGATTCGAGGCAACCGGATCTGAAGAAGAATTGCGTACTGATCAGGTGTTAAGCCGCAGGAAGATTGGCCCAATGAAGCAATCGCGCAAATTGAGGCTCGAGTCGGCAATGGCTCACTTCCAAATAAAGAGGTGGCTAGGATAGCTATGAGAAGAGTACCGAGCAGTAGGCTGCAAGCGACCAGCGTCTTCCGGAGCGTTACTCTTCCGACATCGAGACCTCGAATGTCGGGTACAGTCTTCAAAGCTGTTTCGGAAGTGGTTGTCATCGGGTGAAAGCTGCCGGATGAAGTGCGCGGGCAAGTGCTTCTAAACCGTCCACCGCTCTTGGTCCAGGTCTCGAGAGAAAGTCGCCATTTATCTTGTAAACTTTTCCACTTAGAGCCGCCGGCGATCGTTTGAGTCCCTCCGCAACCTCTGAGTTTGCGCTGCCCATAGATCCGTCGGTCGGCAGAATAATCGCTTCAGGCCGGGTCGCCACTGCAGCCTCCTGGCTGAATCTGGGCCATGCTTCGGGGACATCAGCGGTAACCGAGAGCCCGCCGGCTCTGCGAATCAAATCCGTAACAAATGAATCACGACCGGCTGTGTATAGAGGTTCGGCAGAAAGCTGGTAGAAGACTTTGACTGGTTTATCAGAACTCACTCTTTGCGAAATAGACGAAGCACGCTCGCGCAGTTGGCTCACAGTTTCTTCAGCTCTTTGCTCTTGGTTCAATAACTTGCCTAGGTTCTCTATAGAGCGAAAAACGCCTTCCAGATCTCGCGGATCGGTTACGTACACTGCGATTCGATGTTCGTCCAATTGCTTAGTAAAGGTTTCTAGTTGCGAAGCGGTTGATACCAGCACCAACTGCGGGCGCAGAGCGAGGATTCTTTCGATGCTGGGTTGAAGCGTGTCTCCCACTTTCTGGACCCTCTTGGCATCTTCGGGGTAATCGCAGAAAGTAGTATTGCCAACAAGTCGGTCGCCCGCGCCTACAGCGTAAGCAATTTCAGTTAGGTTTGGCGCAAGTGAGATAAAGCGATCAATCTTGGCGGGAACAGTGATCGTCCTTCCGTCCTCGTCGGTAAATTGTCGATCACCTGAAGTAGTAGCAATTTTCGGAGACTTTGGGACTGCGCAAGCCAGCAAAAAAAATAGGCAGAGTGCCGAGATTGCAGTCGCAAAAGACCGCAACCGCCCTGATAATAAAGATGCTACAAACATGAAAATCCCGCCGATTTCTGTCTCCTCGCTGGGAACAGGCGATCGGCGGGACTCGATAATGGGCCCAGAATCCGTGCGGCCTGAACACCCTTACGCGAGGTATTCAAAAGGCTGCAAAGTGGCATAGGCAGGTCTCCTGGCTTAGAGCGTCGCCGTCTTCAGATAATTAAACGCCGGCGGCAATTCTCATCACAGTGGCGCGACCGCGCGGGATTCACACCCGCTTCCCTATTCTCCCTTAGTGGGGGCACCTGACACTTTGATCTAGCAAAGAACAAGTACGATTGTGGATTGCGGCCGGACAGTATCATGCTGATCTGAACAGTGTCAAACCTGCTTCTTTTGCTCCCTCGAGACGTCGCCGGCGCTCTATGCACTTTGATTGATCCGACCTGTCCAGTAAGATTCATTAAAGTTAAGAGAGGAACATTTAGACAACATGATCAAAACTGTGGAGTGGACCAATGATGGCGTGCGAATGATCGACCAGCGCCTGCTGCCAACAGAGGAAAAGTATCTAACCTTGCGTTCATATGAAGAGGTCGCGGAAGCCATTAAGAAAATGGTAGTGCGAGGAGCTCCCGCAATTGGTATCTCGGCCGCCTTTGGACTCGCGCTTGGCGCTCGGCAATCAGTGGGCACGTCTGTGGCAGATCTCGAGGATGATTTCAGCTACATGTGTCAGGTAATGAGCAAGACTCGTCCCACTGCTGTGAACCTGTTTTGGGCAATTGAACGCATGCGCCTGGCATTTGATCGGGAGAAAGCTCGCACGCAAAATCCTGAAGAGATCAAAGAGAGCCTGGTGGCTGAAGCTCTCGATATATTTAAAGAGGACATAGACGCCAATCGGTCGATTGGCCGGTTTGGAGCGCCCCTCATACCCGACGGGGCTACAGTGCTGACGCACTGTAATGCCGGAGCGTTAGCCACCGCAGGTGATTACGGCACTGCACTCGGTGTAATTCGGGGTGCACGCGATGCTGGAAAGCGGGTCGCGGTAATCGCGGATGAAACTCGGCCTTTCCTTCAGGGGTTACGGTTGACCGCCTGGGAGCTGGCGAAAGATGACATTCCGGTGACGGTAATCACGGATGGAATGGCCGGCCATGTGATGAGAAGTCAAAAAGTAGATTGTGTAGTCGTCGGCGCCGACCGGATCGCGGCTAATGGAGACACAGCTAACAAGGTGGGCACATATATGGTTGCGGTTCTAGCAAAGGAAAACAATGTTCCTTTCTACGTCGCAGCACCTATCACAACTCTTGATTTGTCACTTTCTTCTGGGGATCAAATTCCGATTGAAGAACGGGACACCCGCGAAATCACACACATTGGTAGCCAACAACTTGGCCCTGACGGCGTCGCGGTTCAAAACCCTGCCTTTGATGTTACGCCGAACGAATTCATTTCGGCGATTATTACCGACCGCGGAGTCGCGCGACCGCCCTACACTGTCAGCTTGAAGGAATTTGCGAGTGCGAAGAGTGTGGGTTCCAACGCATAGCAGGTTGCCGGCGTTCTCGAATCAACTAGAGGCGAAGCGACTCTGTTTCCACCAGTCAATTGTTAATTGCAGACCCTCACGAAGCCCGACACGAGGCTCGAAATTAAGCAACTCGCGAGCCCTCGAAATGTCGGCAAGACTGTGAACCACGTCACCGACTCGGGGCTCCTGGTAGATAGCATTCAAATGGTTCTTGCCAGTCAGGTCCTTGAGATCACTCAGCAATTGGTTTAGAGAAATCCTCTGGCCGGTCGCGACATTGATTATTGAGCCAAGTCCCCGAGTTGTCTCGGCAGCTTTTAGATTGGCATCTACAACATTGTCGATGTATGTGAAATCGCGGGATTGTTCCCCGTCACCGTAGATAACCGGCTGCTCATCCTTTAGCAAGGCGCTAATAAACCGTGAGATCACGCCAGAGTATTGCGAGCTTGGATCCTGCCGTGGACCAAAGACGTTGAAATACCGAAGGGAAATCGTTTCAAGACTATAGACGCGTGTAAAGACCTGACAGTAATACTCACCAACTAATTTGGCCACCGCATAAGGAGACAAAGGCTCCGGTAACATCTTTTCTTCCTTCGGCAAGGTGGGCTGATCGCCGTAGACGGAACTGGATGCTGCGTACACAAGGCGTCTGACTCTCTTATCCCTGGATGCAAGTAAGAGGGTGAACGTAGAGTCCACCGAAGCGATGTGAGTCTGTCTTGGATTCTCCACCGATCGAGGTACTGAAGGAATTGCGGCTTCATGAAAGACCAGCTCTACATCCTCAAGTGCTCGCCTCAGTGTGGCCTCATCCTCCAGGCTGG
>DASSCG010000393.1:0-3047 GCA_035697925.1 Pyrinomonadaceae bacterium | reverse complement strand
GTGAGCTTCGTCGCCAGCGTTCCTCGCTATACGTTGACGATGTTTCCAATCTTTTTCCTGTTTGCGATGCTGGCAGCTCGACGGTTGTGGCTAATAGCTCTAAGTGTTTGGTCCATTCTTTATCTGGCCATGTTCGCGAGCTTATTTGTCTGGGGCAGATGGGCATTTTGAGAGAAGGGTTGTCGATCGCACCCAACACACGAACGTTTAACGCCTAACCATCGAAAATGCGGCCAGAAGCTGCCAACAAAGTTTTCGAGCTGAGGAAGATGGTTGTGTGCGTTTAGTAGTAGTATTATTCCCCTTCGCCGCTCGCTGATGTTTTTTGAGGTCGGGCCATGAAACCACTACTTACCTTCGCGTTGATCGCGTTCGCCGCAACTCTTCAGAGTCAAAATACTGAGACTAACTCCGACCTGGTTGTCCTTAAGTTTAGTTGGAGCAAATACGTGATTGGGAGTGGGCTTATTCACCCCGTAGAAGCTGATCCTGCGCCCGGTCCTTTGGTTATTAACCGATCTCCCACAAGAGACCCAAACTACCAAAGACCCGCCCCGGCTCCTCATGAACGCAGTTCTGAGCTGGCCACACTCGAACAAAAGGCTGCCATCTCGACTAACAAGGCATCTGCTCTGTACGTGATTCGGATTCAGGTAAAGAATACCGGGCAGAAGCCCATCAAGAGTTTCGTTTGGGAATACAACGACTCTGCCGGCGGCCAGGATCCTGCTGGTCGGCAGTTCCTTTGCGCAGTTAAGGCAAAGCCCAATGAGACCAAGGCGGTCGAGATCCTCAGCCCAGTGGCTCCCTCGCCCGTTGTTGATGCCAGTAGGGCACAAGACAAGCCGGACAAGAATCAGCTGTTGCCTATGATTAATCGGATTGATTATGGGGACGGTTCGGCCTGGCAAAGACCCGGCTGGGAGTCTCAAGGTCTCTCGCAGGAAACGACGCGTAAAGCAGACAGTGGTAAGTGCGTGAGGCTTTAATTGCCTGCCATTTAGGGAACCAAAATACTCGACTCACCAACGTTCCATCGGCGGCCAATCAACTAATAGGGCAACGGCTTTGCCGACTCACATCTTGCGGCAAAGCCGTTCCGTCTCAGTTGAGAGGTTCGAAGCTCAATCCCTATTTCGGTGTTACTCCCAAGTTGTACAGAATGAAAGAGTAGATGTCCGCTGTCGTCTCGATCGCTTTCTTGGTATTGCTGGCGCCGTGACCAGACTTGGTATCGATCCGAATCAAAATCGGAGCAGTACCTCCCTGGGCGACCTGGAGCGTGGAGGCATACTTGAATGAATGTGCAGGCACTACGCGGTCGTCGTGGTCTGCGGTCGTGATTAGCGTCGCCGGATACTTCACGCCCCCTTTAATGTTATGCAAAGGTGAGTACGCATAAAGCGCCTTAA
The DNA here is from genome assembly GCA_035697925.1 of Pyrinomonadaceae bacterium. GTDB lineage: Bacteria > Acidobacteriota > Blastocatellia > Pyrinomonadales > Pyrinomonadaceae > PSRF01. Next base: position 1,635 of record DASSCG010000393.1, on the reverse strand, counting down.
ACTCTTCCGCATTGTCACTGGAACCATAGTCTGCAATCCAGTTCCAACCAATGGTGAACTTATGGAACCTCAGCATGTCCATTACACCCACTTGAGGAATGGCGACTTTGAAGAGTTCAGGCCGTTGGTTCATGACCGCGCCCACAAGCAAACCACCGTTCGATCCACCCTGGATGGCAAGCTTATCGGACGAAGTGTATTTGTTTGCGATGAGATATTCGGCAGCCGCGATGAAATCGTCAAAAACATTTTGCTTCTTAAGTTTGGTCCCAGCCTCGTGCCACTTCTCGCCATACTCCCCGCCGCCTCGCATATTTGCCGATGCGTAAACGACGCCTTGTTCCAGGAGAGCCATTCGTAGGGAATTGAACGATGGCGATTGGACCACATTGAAGCCGCCATACCCATACAGCAACGTGGGATTGTTACTATCCAGCTTCAACCCTTTTTTATGGACGAGAAACATCGGCACGCGTGTGCCATCTTTGCTGTTGTAGAAGACTTGTTTGGTTTCGTAGTCCGAGGCTCGAAATCCCGGAATCTCTGGTTGGCGAAAGAGTGTCGACTTCTTTGTGGCGATCTCGTACTTGTAGATTGTTGGCGGAAAGTTGAACGATGTGAAGGTGTAGAAAATAAACTTGTCGTCTGGTTTGCCACCAAACCCAAAGGCCGCTCCCAGTCCCGGCAGTTTGATTTCATCCTCTAATTTACCGTCAAAGCTATAAACATAAGCGCGCGTCGTTACATCTTTCAGATAGGTAACAAAAAGTTTTCCCCCCGCCGTGCCCGATCCCTGAAGCGGCTCAGGTTTTTCCGGGATAATTTCCGTCCAGTTCTTCTCATCCGGGTTGTTGGGATCGTAAAGAATTATGCGGCTGTTGGGTGCTTTGTAATCAGTTTGGATTAGAAACTTGTCGCCTACGTTGTCAACTACCGAATAACTGTCGTCACCGATCTCAGCCACAATAGGAGTGAACGTTTTTTCGGGCTTGCTCAGATCGCGGAAGAAAAGAGCATTTCCTTTTTTCCCTTTGCCCCGTTCAGAAATGGTTAAGACTGCGTAGCGTTCATCATCGGTGGTGCCGAGGATGTGGAACCGCTGGGCGTTAGCTGGATCTTCGTAAACGAGCTGATCCTCGGATTGGACCGTACCTAACTTATGGAAAAAGACCTGGTGATTTTCGTTTTTCGAGGTTAGTTCCTTACCTTTTTCGGGAGCAGGATAACGGCTGTAATAAAAACCGTCGCCGGTCCACGCTACACTGGATACCTTGACCCACTCTAATTTGTCGGCCTGAGTTTGCTTCGATGACACGTCCAAAACAAAGTATTCCTGCCAGTCAGAGCCGCCTTTGGATATACCATACACGGCCATCTTTCCATCCTTCGAGAGCGAGAAAGTGCCCAGACGAGAGGTGCCATCAGGGGAGAACTTATTCGGATCGATCAAAACTTCAGGAGTTCCATCCAAGCCTTTCTGGACGTACCAGACGTTCTGATTCTGTAAGCCATCGTTCTTCGTGAAAAAGAAATAATCGCCGCGGCGCGTGGGCGCCGAGTACTTTGGATAGTTGTAAAGCGTCTCCAAACGCGAAGTCATCTTCCCGCGGAAAGGGATCTTTTCGAGGTAGGCAA
>DASSCG010000392.1:0-5936 GCA_035697925.1 Pyrinomonadaceae bacterium | reverse complement strand
CTCAGTTCCTGTCGGTGATTGGTACCTTACATTCGGTGCATTCAAGGGAGCCTCAAATGACAAATGAGAAATGAGAAATGAAAAATGGAAAATGAAATGTAGACGAAGTGGAACCCCGAATGCTCAGACTATTCCGGGGGAATCTGCGTAGGAACAGGTTCTCCTTGAGGTTTATGAATAGGAGGGGCCAGCAAACGCTGGGCATAGCCTTCTGGAAATGAGCGAACCCGGCCGTCGCCGTCTGTAACCACGTGCCCGGTTTCTCCCTCAGAGATTATTTGAGAGTCTCGGACGCGGAGTATTTCGTAGCCAAATCGCAGTGACCGTTTGCGTAGTTCTGTAATGCGAGTACGAATCAGAATCTCATCGTCGTAGTAGGCAGGTGCCTTGTAGCGACAATAGCTTTCGGCCACAACCAGGAACGCGTCGTCCTTTGTTTCCATATCGCGATAAGAGAAACCACGCGCTCGGCAATATTCGGTTCGGCCTATTTCAAACCAGATGAGGTAATTGGCATAATAGACGATGCCCATTTTGTCGGTCTCGGAGTAACGGACACGCAGAACTGTCTCGTGCCAATCTCCGAGCACATTGTCGGGCGCTGGGCTCGTCATGAAGCGAATGCCTCCAAACTCTTAGAAAGAGATTGCGAATGATTCCTAAACAGCTACTAGGCTTGAAACGTTTAGCGGACTATAAGAGCGAAGGCGGGAGGTTGTCAAAGCAAATCGCCCGGGTAGTCAGCCCCTTGATTGCTGTCAGTCTCATTCTTGCCGCGACTTTCGTCGGCACGCCCCGGGCCGCTTCAATGCCTCAGGCGACAGGCACTGCGACCAGCGCCCCACGCAATGCCGCAATAGTGGCGACCACGGTCACCATCCTGAAAGAGACCAGCGAGATCCGTGAGCTGCCAATTCTTCGTCCGGTAAAAAGCGGTGCCCAATCTCGAACTGAGATTGAGCGGATGATTGTTCGTAATCTAGACGAGCAGACCACTCCCGCGGAAATGCATGCGACCGAGCTGTCCCTCAAGAAACTCGGCTTAGCCCCGGCTGAGTTTCAATACCGTTCCTTTGTAGTCAAGTTGCTGACAGAGCAGGTAGCCGGCTACTACGATCCAAAGGCGCAACAATTTTATTTGGCCGATTGGATTGAGCTAGAAGGGCAAAAGCCAGTGATGGCCCATGAGTTGACTCACGCGTTACAGGATCAGCATTTCAATCTGCGTCGCTTCGAAAAGTGGCCGAAGGGCGACTCGGACGCGGAACTCGCCGCACACGCTCTGATCGAAGGGGATGCCACGCTGGCCATGACTTTGTACATGGCAAAGAACCCGCTCGTCGCGCTTGCATTTATTCGCTCACTGGGAGGCAACAACCTAGCCTCCGATCAATTCAAACAGGCGCCCCGGGCCATTCGCGAGTCGTTAGTCTTTCCTTATGAGCAGGGATCCGATTGGGCTACTAGAATCTATAAACGAGGCGGGTGGAAAGCTGTTTCGGAGGCTTTCGCAAAATTGCCGCTATCCAGTGAGCACATTCTTCACCCTGAAAAGTATTTCGAATATGAGGTGCCGGTGAAGGTTACGTTGCCGGACCTGCGCGCTTTGTTAGGGAACGGTTGGAAAAGAATCGATTACGATGTGAACGGGGAATGGAGCCTCTATCTAATCTTGGATCAGTTCCTCAATGCGTCTTCTGAGTCGCGTCGGGCTGCGGCTGGCTGGGCAGGCGACCGTTATGCCCTATATGAAGGTTCAAAACCGGGTGAAGTCCTGATCGCTCAACTCACCGCGTGGGACACACCGTCTGACGCCCGAGAGTTTTTTGATGCTTACACTAAACGCACCTGGCGGCGCTATCCCAAAGCTGAAGCGGCGGAGTTACAGGCGGCTGAAGATATAAATGCTGACAACGCTGCCGAACTAAGTCCAGCGACCGAGCGGCACGAATGGTACACCAATGAAGGTCGCGTGGTGGTGGAATTGCACGGCGCAAGGGTTCTTATTATCGAAGGGATTCCCGACAGCTCGGATACCAAGGCGCTGCTCAAGGCGTGCTGGCAATGAATGCAGCTGGAGATGAATCCATGAGTCTACAAAACCTAAAACAACTTCTACTAACTGCATTCCTTCTCATCGCGCTAGCGTTCAATTTGCTCGCATGCAATCGTGGTTCGTCTGGCAGTACTCAGCAAAGCACAGCTACGGCAGCACCTACGCCCGCTAAGATCACTGCGAATGATCTCAAGAAGCTTCGTTGGATCGAGGGGACTTGGCGCGGAAGTGGCTACGAAACTCCTTTCTTTGAACGCTATCGTTTTGAAAACGACGATACGCTCATGGTCGAAACTCTGGCCGACGAATCCGCGAGCAAGGTTACGGATACAGGCCGCTTTGTTCTTAAAGATGGGCAGTTTGGGAACGAGGGCGCTGTCGCTACTGAGCTTACCGACACCTACATTGTGTTTTCTCCTTTGAAGCCCGGACAGAATACGTTTCGTTTTGAAAAAGAGTCGGCTGATTCCTGGAAAGCAGTACTTACCTGGCCCAAGAGCGAGAAGCGTGCCGCAGGAGAGCGCGTCTACCACATGCAACGCTTGCCCGCAGCACAGCGTTAACAATTCAAAGCCCAGCACTCAAACATCTCCATAATCACCCGTTGCCGTTCTTCACCGCCCCGCGGATCCTCTTCATTTACCATTCCCGCGACCCGATGTAGCATAGCGGACGAATGATGGAACTCGATAGATACGTAGGTGAGGTGCTGGACGACAAGTATCGACTTGAACGTCTGCTGGGTAAGGGCGGCATGGGTGCGGTCTACCTCGCCACTCACCTCGGCACCGAACGCTATGTCGCACTAAAACTTATCGCTCCACAATTCATGCGCAATGAAGAGTTCGTCGGCCGTTTCAAACGCGAAGCACGGGCCGCCGGGCGCTTGCGCCACCCGAATGTAGTCGACGTGACGGATTTCGGCTTCACCAGGGCCGGAAGAGAGCAGGTCGCCTACCTCGTCATGGAATATCTCGATGGCTGCACGCTGGGAGATGTCTTGGACGAAGAGAAGCGACTGCCCCTGGAATGGGTAGTGGATATTCTGGAACAGGTCTGCTCTGCGGTCCATGAGGCGCATAAACAAGGAATCGTTCACCGTGATCTAAAGCCAGACAACATCTGGCTGGAGCCAAACCGGCTCGGTAGTTATCGCGTGAAGGTTCTCGATTTTGGCATAGCGAAACTAGCAGAAGCTGGAACTGTTGACGACCATCAGTTAGAGATCGGGGCGGCTGCAGGCCACGGCACAAATGCAGGTGTTAGCGCTACTGCTCTCGGTCATGGAGGGGCCACCAGATTAGCGTCCTCGGAAGCCGGAACCGTGATTACGGATCAAGGCGAGTCAGATACCGTAATGCCAGGTGCACGGGTTACGAGTGTCGTGAACCTTGGGGACCGACGTCCCGATAACCTCAGTACGATTGCGTATTCTCCAGGCGAAGAGCCTTCAAGCGAATCGATGGATTTAACGGACGGAGAGGCGGCGGAAACAAGATTGTTTGATGTCCCCACAACGAGCGGCGATATTCAATCTGGTCGCCACTCCCAAAGTCCAGTCGGGGGGAACGATCAAGATCGAACGCTGATGATGGACCAGGCCACGCGCCGTTTTGGGCCCGATGCCCATACCACCTCCAGCTCAGATACCGAGCTGGCAACCAAGTTAACTAGGATTGGAGCGATTATGGGCACGCCGGTGTACATGTCGCCCGAGCAGTGCGCTGCTAAAAGTTTAGATGCTCGCTCCGACATTTACAGCCTCGGTGTGATTGCATATCAAATGTTGGCGGGCGAGCCACCCTTCGCAGGTAACACTGGTAGCGTTATACGGGAACATTTAGAACTCCCGCCACCACCTTTGCGGGAACGCCGCAAAAAAATACCCAAAAGCGTGGCGGAAGTGGTTATGAGCGCGCTGGCAAAAGATCCGGCCGCCAGACCACAGACGGCTTTGGCATTCGCGAACTCTTTAAGTGCTCAGGCATCTACTATCGGATCCTTATACCGACGAGCCTTCGCGCTTTACAGCGAATACTTCCCCAAGTTTCTCAAGCTTTCGCTGACCGCGCACATTCCGTACATTGTTACTACGATCCTGCTGATTGTTTTGCAGCTTGCGGCAGCGGGCCAACCAGAAGGGTGGGGAACTACCAAAATCATTCTTGTCGTGACAACTGTTATTGTAGGGCTATTACACATTTGTTTTCAGTTTCTCGGAGCCGCCGCCATTTCGGGAATGACCGCAGTAATCGTTACACAGCTGGCTGTGGCGCCTTTGCGTCCAGTGGAGCTGCGCACTCCCTACGCAGTATTAAAAAGACGTTGGAAACCAGTTCTCAAAACGGCGGTCGGAGTTACTCTCCGAATTGTTATCGGTTTCCTGATCTTTATTATTCCCGGGTTGGTAATGATGGTTCGTTACGCGCTCTATGCGCCCGTTGCATTGCTGGAAGGATTAGAGAAAAAAGCAGCACGGTTACGCGCGCGTCAATTGGCAGCGCGCTCCTGGCGGACTGTGATTATCGTTACGGCGCTTCAGATCATAATCCCAATGGTTATCGGTATGGTGATAGGCACAGTCTCAGTCGGAATTACCAAGGAGGGGAGTGCGCCGAGGCCGTCCCGAGACAAGATCTATCAGCAAGTCGGTGGGTTACTGAACATTTTTATAGTGCCATTGTTATCGATTGTGCCGGCATTGCTTTACCTGAAGATGCGTCAGTTGGGCGGCGAGAGCCTGAGCGAGTTGCTCGTGGCTATCGAGGAAGCTGATGAGCGGCGCAGCCTATGGCAGCAACGGATGCGTACGCGTACGGCTCTTCCTACTCCGCGAAGCCGATAGGTTTCCGACCGCCTCTTGTCACCGGTCTGAAGTCCCGGTGTGAATGAGACCGATCGGGTTATCTTTTTGAGGCAAGCCGAAAGATTTCAGCCAAAATTGTCGACATCGAGCCAGACTCTATTCGTCATTATTAGCGACCAGTTGAAAACATTTTAAATCCCGCTCGTCACGACCCCCTTGCTGCGCCAATTTTGTAGGCGTACGATTTGACTCATGCGAATTCTCGCACTGATATTCGGTCTAGTTCTGACGGCCGTTGGTCTCTTGAGTTTTCGTACGCAACTCAATGCCAGAACAGCCGAGTTGCCCGCGTTAGAAATCGCTGAAGTCAAAAGCCCTTCGCCGTCGGCTACGGCGAAAGTCGACTTCGAACGTCAGATAAAACCTATTTTTGAAGCGAAGTGTCAGCCCTGCCACTTCAACGGCGGCACGATGTATCAACGCCTGCCTTTTGACCGCCCTGCAACTATCACGGCCCTCGGCACAAAGCTGTTTAGCCGGATTAAAGACGAAGAGCAACGCCGGTTAATTAAGGAATTCCTCGATCAGTGAATTTCGGATTTCGAATTTCGGAGTGCGGATTCGGATTGATGTTTGTGACGTTAGAATGAATTATGGTTCATGTCTTAAAGAACCGAGTTAACCCACGATAGTGGCACTCCTGCTAACTTCGAATTCCGTATTCCGAAATCCGCAATCCGCAATCCGAATTTCTCTTTCACGACCGGATCGTTACCTCATAGCCTTGCCGCAAACCCAACACAAACTTTTCCCACTTCCTTTGGAAGGCATTCATGTCAGTTTCGCCCAACACTTTCTGCAAGGATTTGTAGCCGGTGGGATCGTTCTTCTGTTGCGCATGAAATTCCTTGTAAAATTTTACCAGCAGCCCATTCTGCTGCAGGTAATAGCAAAGGTAACGCGCCTGGCTGTAGTTGACGCCCTTGTCCTCGTTATAAAAGGCGTTCGTGTTCATGGACATCAGCGCCTTGAACGTGGGCACGTCGCCGGCTTTTATGGCCCGCTGCAATCCCG
>DASSCG010000391.1:0-2824 GCA_035697925.1 Pyrinomonadaceae bacterium | reverse complement strand
GCTTATCAGCTATCGGATCGAGCAATTGGCCCAAACGCGTTACCTGATCGCGCCGGCGCGCGAAGTGTCCGTCCAGAAAATCAGTGAGAGCTGCTCCCAGGAAGAGTGTGACACCCAATAAATGCCGCGGCACCCCGAACCAATCTTCCGAAAACGGTGTCAGGAGAACAACGACCAGAAGCGGAACGATGAAAATACGTAGCAGTGTTAAGGTGTTTGGCAGATTCAAACTTATACCGCCTACGAAAGAGCGAAGCAGATTATTTCATGCGTGCGTGCGATTGATTTGGAGTGTATGACTCGCTCTGAAACAGTGTCAAGACAAGCAAACCGCTACTTGCTCATTTAGTTTAGGCTCGGCTAGAATCATGGTTTCTTCGCCGCTCGATATTCACAACTGTAGCGGCGTGCTCTCGCAAGTACCATGGCAATCGACCGCATAACTGTAAGAGGCGCTCGCCAGCATAACCTCAAAAACATTAACGTAGAAATACCTCGCGATCGGTTTACCGTAGTTACTGGCCTCTCCGGTTCTGGCAAGTCATCGCTCGCTTTCGACACTATCTACGCTGAGGGCCAGCGTCGGTATGTTGAGTCACTGTCGGCCTACGCGCGGCAATTCCTGGATCAGCTCGAAAAACCGGATGTCGATTCAGTGGACGGACTATCTCCGGCAATTTCCATTGAACAGAAGACTGTGTCCCGCAGTCCGCGTTCTACCGTAGGCACAGTTACCGAAATCTATGACTACATGCGCTTGCTCTTCTCTTCGATCGGGCAGCCGCATTGTCAGGTTTGCGGGGCAGCAATCACGCGGCAAAGCGTCGATCAAATCGTTCAAAACATTCTTTCTCTTCCCGAAGGCGAACGGGTGATGGTCCTCGCCCCAATTGTCAGAGGTCGTAAAGGTGAATTTAAGAAGGAACTCGAGAAGCTCGCTAAAGACGGATTTCTACGCGCGCGCGTCGATAACGAGCTGCTTTCCCTGGACGAAGAAATCAGGCTTGATAAAAGACGCAATCATACTATTGAGGCCGTTGTCGATCGATTACTGATCAAGCCCGGAATTAACGAGCGATTATTGGAATCAGTGCGCACGGCTCTAAAGCTCACAGGTGGGGCGGTGCTGGTCTCTGTAGTTGATGGAGAAGAAAAACTCTATTCAGAGCGAATGGCTTGCGTCAATTGTGGCATCAACGTTCCCCCGCTCGAACCGCGCTCGTTCTCTTTCAACTCGGCTTACGGCGCGTGTAAGCGATGTCATGGTTTGGGCTCCGTTCTTGAAGTCGATCCAGCCAAGCTTGTTCCTGATATGAACACCCCGGCTGAGAAACTCGCTTTTATGGGTCCTGCGGATCGGCAAGGATCAGCGTACCTCAAGAGCGCTTTACTCGCGGTCATCGATCACTTCAAAGGGAATGCGCAGACTCCTTTCAACGAGTTGTTACGCGAGACCCGCGAGGCTTTTTTCGAAGGGCTGAGCGGCCAGTTGAATTTCAGTCAGGGCGCTTATTCGTATAAGAGCCGTTGGAAGGGAGCTCTGCACTGGCTGCGTGAGCGACTCAACGAAGCGCCGTCCGAGAAGGTACGTGTGGCGCTCGAAGAATTGGTTTCTCCAGGTGCCTGTCCGGAATGTAAGGGAAAGCGACTTCGAGCAGATTCTCTGGCAGTGCGGTTAGCTGGACGTGGCATTGCGGACTACACAACCCTTCCTATAGAAGACGCCACTGCCGTTTTTGCCAGTATAAAACTCAACCCGCGTGAGGAAAAAATTGCTGGTCCGATTCTGAGAGAGATCGTGAACAGACTGCGCTTTCTGCAAACAGTCGGGCTTGGCTATCTGACTCTGGATCGAGTTTCGTCCACCCTATCCGGTGGCGAGGGTCAACGTATTCGCCTTGCAACTCAGATCGGGTCTCAACTAAGAGGCGTGCTATATGTTTTGGACGAACCTTCTATCGGACTCCATCCGCGCGATAATCAAAAGTTACTGCAGACCCTTTGCGCTTTGCGCGACCTCGGCAACACCGTTCTTGTAGTTGAGCATGATGAGGAAACGATTCGGCGTGCCGATTATGTTGTTGATCTCGGACCAGGAGCAGGAGCCCATGGTGGAGCATTGGTTGCAGCTGGAACTGCGGAAGACGTAGCGAACAATCCGGATTCGATCACTGGACTCTACATTCGAGGTTTAAAGAAGATCGACTTGCCAATCCAGCGTCGCACGCCTAACGGGAAATTCATCACCATCCACGGTGCCCGAGCAAACAACCTCAAAGAAATAGACGTTTCATTCCCGCTTGGCCTGCTGACAGTAATTACTGGCGTCTCAGGATCGGGTAAGTCAACACTTGTCGGCGATATCCTTTATCCTGCACTAGCCACTCACCTTTATGGTTCGGTTGCCAAAGCCGGGCCTTACGCAGCAATTGAAGGCCTAGAGAATGTGGATAAGGTAATTGAAATCGATCAGTCACCAATCGGTAGAACACCGCGATCTAACCCGGCAACTTACACCGGATTATTCACGCCTCTGCGCGAACTCTACGCAATGCTGCCCGAGTCGCGTGAACGTGGGTACAAACCCGGGCGCTTTTCTTTCAACGTCAAAGGCGGCCGCTGTGAAGCTTGCGAGGGCGACGGGATGAAACGGATCGAGATGAATTTCCTTCCCGATGTGTACGTCCTCTGTGATGTTTGCCGGGGCGCCCGGTACAACCGCGAGACTATGTCGGTGAAGTTCAAAAATAAGTCGATTGCAGAATTATTGGATACGACTGTGGACGAAGCGCTTCCCCTCCTTGAGAACATCCCTCAAATCCAA
>DASSCG010000390.1:0-5629 GCA_035697925.1 Pyrinomonadaceae bacterium | reverse complement strand
AACGTTCTCTGGTTACTGATCGGGTCTTGTTCAAATCCCAGCCCACCTACCAATCCCACAGGGATCTGAAGACAACGATGCGATACGCAAAAGAGATACGGCCGCCAGCGCTGGCAGCCGTAAGTTGTTGTTGATATTAATGGTCGGGGCGAGAGGATTCGAACCTCCGACCTCTCGGTCCCAAACCGAGCGCACTACCAGGCTGTGCTACGCCCCGAATCACAAGACCACACGGGTCGAGGCATTCTAAGAGTCAGTTGTCCAGCGGTCAAGCTGTGCCGAAAAACCGCCGGAGGAATTCTCTAGTAGCCTCCAGTGCTTTTCCTCGGTGGCTAAGTCTGCGTTTAAGAGACAAGGGCATCTCTGCAAAGGTGTTCTCATGGCCGTTGGGAATGAACACCGGGTCATATCCAAATCCTTCCTCACCGGCCGGTGATTCGGCGATCATGCCTCGACAGATCCCGTGAGCGACATTAATAATTTCACCGCTGGGATTTGCCACTGCTACCGCTGAGACAAAGCTCGCTGAACGCTGATAGGTTTTTACCGCAGCTAGCTTGGACAATAACAGGTTTGTCCTGTCGATATCGGAGAGACCCGCGCCGCCAAAACGCGCAGACCTTAATCCTGGCAGGCCATTCAGATAAGCCACCTCGAGTCCCGAATCGTCCGCAAGGGTCCACATGCCCGTTTGCTGCGCGTACGACCTCGCTTTAATGATTGCGTTTTCTTCGTAAGAAGACCCATCTTCGACTGGTGTCTGTAGTTCCGCGAAATCCGCAATGACCGTAAATATTATTGGCAGGTCGTCCAAGCTGCGCTTTATTTCCAAAATCTTCCCAATGTTTCCTGTTCCTAAAAGAAGATCAAACTGAGGCATGTGAGTGAAGTCGGCAATTATCGTTCTGGGAAAAACAACGGTACCAAGGTAGCAAATTGACCAAATGACGAGCGGGTTACTCGCTCAAAGCCCTCAGCAGTCAGATTGGTTTCAGTGGCAGCATACGGAAACAACCGGCTCTTGCGCGAGAGTTCATTGTATTCGGCGGGTAAGGCGTTTCTGCCGCTTGCCCTAATGATTGCGCGGACAAATTCCATGACTCGATCGCTGTCCTCCGTGTAAGTCACTACGTTAGCGGACTCAGATCGATTCAGGAAGTGGTCCAGATTCTTACTTCGCTGGGAAGCGTTTTCCCCGTCTTGTAAGTAGAGTTTGATATCGCCGGGTGGCCCAATGAGAATCCTGCCACTTAGAAAACTTACCGCGATTGATTTGTCTGGAAGCTCAATTAATTCGCTTGGGCCTACGGAGATTCGTTTATGATTGTTTTCTTCCGCTCCTACCAGTAACTGTCGAAGTGACGCTTCGTCACGAACGTCGGCAATAAGAGTTGAGCGTTCTGTGTCGGGCGTCAAACGTACCGTCGTAAGTTCCGGCCCGACCAGCTTCAGAAACTTGTCCGGCTCCTCGATTCCGTATGGTGTGAGCGCCGACTTTTGAAGTGAAGTGACTAGTATTGCGGAAAGCGTGTCCAACTGAGAGGAGAGCGTTGTCTCAAGTAACTGCCATGTGCTCGCGGGGTTCTCGAATCGATAAATCGTAGCGGAATAAAAGTGCTCTGGGAGAAGATCCAGTACCTGAATTGGCTTATCGATTGGACGGAATTGCGGCTGAAGACGATCCACCACGGGTGTCTGCAAGGAGAAGACGTAACGATCTTCGATTCCACCGGACCAGGGACGCGAACTCCACCCGACAGCCGCCAAAACCTTGGAAGCGCTGGCCGAGATAATTCGATCAAATCGGATGTCTCCAGGGGCTCTGCCAAAGAGCAGAGGTGCACCTAAGGAGAAGAGTCGTGCGGCATTTGAAGAAGAGATGAAACCAAAAGCAAGTGAGTCGCCGGCGCCGAAATGTTGTCGCATCTTCTGCAATTCTGGGTTACTTTGGAGGCTGGGTCTTTGACCGCGACGAACCTCAACGCAAGCCTTAACTGCTCGCTCACTATTCCCAACAATCACGAGCGTGCCATCAATTGTGGCGACGAGTTGCCGATCGCTGGTGGGCTCACTCCAAACCATAAATTCAGAACCAGCTAGGGCTGTCCTTTTCAGAGTCGGCTGTCGAAATGATTTTTCGGCGAAGAGCTTTAGCGCCTCCTCAACGGTGGCGCGTATGCGGCGTTCTCCAGTATGAGTCTCAATAAGGAGTACAGCCTCCGGCTTGATCGTCAGAGTCTCACCCTCCTCCTTTGCTCCAAGATCAAGCATTACTGCCGACAACTGAGCTCTGGCTAGAATTACGGTCCTGATAGGGCCAATGCCTGTCCAAGAAACAACCATGGTCAACCATCGATTGGGAAGATCCCCACTGGCTTCCAGTGGTCTCAATTCTTTCCAGGCGGCAGTGCCCGCAATCGCATCCATTACATTGAGCAAGCTATTACATTCGAGATATACGAGTGCGTCAGCCGGGACGTACTTAGCCAAGTCGCCGCGCTGTGGGCGATTCCACCAAATCCACGCGGCGAGAAAAAGGCACACTGCTAACGTGATGACCGGCAACCAGCGAAAGAATTTCATTACCGGGCATCGTAACTGGGCAGCTGTAATACCAGCAAGCAAGGGAAGGGCAGAGAAGCTAAAACCACTCTCTTCCAATGTTGAATGTCGTCGCTAGCTAATTACGTGTAGGTCTTTTTGGTCGGGAATTGCTGAGGGTTAACCTGTGTGATAATTTGCTGTGTCCTTGAACGGATCCAGCCTTAACGAGAGGGTCCATCAGCCCCAGGAGAATTCAACTTAATGGCCTATCGCGAGCTAAGTGCTCAGCCAAATGCGGAATCTGATTTTGAAGAGTTCTTGGCCGTTTTGTATCAGGACTTAACGGCAGGGGTTCGCGATCCCAACGAAGTTGTGAGAGATACGCTGTGCCAGCTGTATCTAGGTGGGCTAACTACTCAGCTGGACATCGAGCGGCTGCTACCAGGTACCCGAGCGTTAATCCACACGTTTGACCCGCGTAACGTAACCACGGAGCCGGAGTATTATCCAGATATTGATACCAAGCTATATGCGGAACGAAAACCGTTCATCTGGTTGTGGCAAATGTTTGATCGTTCCCCCGTAGGACAGAATGCACTTCTCGGACATCGATTTAGAAGGATGTTGGCACCTCTGATTTTCAAACGCGTCGGGCAGAACTTTAAGTGTTGGCACTTTGTCGAGTGGTCGTACGGCTACAATCTGTCATTTGGTGACAACGTGGTAATTCACCGGCATGTTTTGCTTGATGACCGTGGAGGGATTGAGATAGGAAGTAACGTCTCCATTTCGGACTACGTGAATGTTTACTCGCACTCACATGACATTGACGATATAGAAAAGGTCTCCAACCTCATGACCAGGATCGGTGACGGAGCCCGAGTTACGTATCATGCGACATTGCTTGCCGGGACGAGTGTAGGCGAACACGCGATGATCGGAACGGGCGCGGTTGTCACCAAAGATGTCGGTGCTTACCATGTCGCCCTGGGAATTCCCGCTAAGACATTTAAAGTAAAAATCACGGCGCCCACGGCGAACAGTGTGTCCAAGGAATAGGGACGAGCCTCTGTAATCCGTCACCGGCACCACTGGAAGTCCGTCATCAACCTTCCAGAAATTGAGCGTGAAAGCTCTCTGAAGCTCTTCCAGAAGCACCTTACTCCTGTGTCTGCAATGGTTAAACCTGTCAAATTAGCGGTTGACATTGTTGTACACTGTAAGGTAATCTCGCTGCTGGCGGTGGACAGGCATACTGCCGTCAGAGGTGCTCGCCAGTAATTCCTCTAATAGCGGAGATTGTTTCCAGGCACTCCGCTTCCTCTTTGAAGTCAGACGATAAAGGCACACTTCGCGTGAGCGAGGGTCGCAAAGCCAACAGGAGTTGAACTTCGGTCTTTCAACTTGGCTGGGTTTCCGAAGCAAGGCTTCATTCTTACTCTTGGCTCGCTTGGCCGCTTCTACAACTGAACTTCCGCGTCAACTCTCAGCACCTCTGTTTTCTTGCCCTCGATTGCCCGCGAGTTCCGTAAGGACACTGACCGTTGAAAACTGCCACAAATTTTTGCCGCGCAAAACTTCTAAATACCCGCTTAGCCCGAGCCCGAAAAGCTCGTGCTCGCTTACGTCGACAAAACCGAACGCGGGCTCTCTCCGTGGTGAGGAATAAATAACTTATGTTCAAACAAGCCAAAAAGAGCCTCGTAGGACTCGACATTGGTTCCAGCTCTGTCAAAGCGGTTGAACTTCAAAGGAAGGGCAACAGTCTTCACTTACTGAACCTTGGTTTTGAGAACCTGCAGCCGGACACCATAGTCGACGGTCAGATCATGGAGCTCAACAATGTCTCGAACGTAATTACGAGCATTTTCCAGGAGCACCAGATTAAGACTCCAAGAGTAGCAGCGGGTGTGAGCGGGCACTCCGTCATCGTGAAAAATATTGTGCTTCCCCAAATGAGTGAAGAGGAGTTGCGCGAGTCATTCAGCTGGCACGCTGAAGAGCACATTCCGTTCGACATTGCTGACGTCAACCTTGATTACCAGCTCACAGGTAATACGTCCGATGCCATCCAGGTACTAATGGCGGCGTGCAAGAGCGACAAGATCGCCAACGTCAAACAGGCGATTCAACTCGCCGGCAAACATCCTGTCATTATCGACATCGATGCGTTTGCCCTTCAGAACTGTTACGAACTTAATTATCAACCTCAAGCCGGACAGGTGGTTGCGCTCCTAAATATAGGTGCCGCCACAATGAACATAAATATCCTGAACGGGTCTCGTTCGGTATTTGCCCGCGATGCTTCCGTTGGGGGCAGCCAGTACACAAGCTTGTTACAAAAAGAACTTGGTCTCACGTTTGAACAGGCAGAAGCCGTCAAGCGAGGATACCCGCTTCCGAATGAGGTCGAAGCGCGTCCTATTAAACCAATCATAGAAACAGTCTCAGATATTCTAGCCTTGGAAGTCCGGAAGACGATGGACTTCTACCGGGCCACCGCGGAATCGAGCAGCGAAGCAATTCAGAAGATCTTGATCGCCGGCGGCGGTTCCAAACTACCCGGCCTTCCTGAATACCTGGCGAAGCGTTTCGAGATTCCGGTTGAGGTTTTTGATCCATTCCGACAGATACAAGTGGATTCGAGAAAATTCGATCCTGATTACATGCGAGAGATTGTTCCCGAGATGGCAGTTGCAGTTGGTCTCGCGCTCAGAGGAGTTGAAGCAGCATGATTAAAATCAATCTACTAGAGTCGGTTACGGATCGTCCCACTGGCGCTGCCATGGTCGAGGATAAGGTGGCGAGTCCGCGGGTACAGACGTTGCTTTTGGCCTTGACCGTCTTTGGTCTTTTTGTGCTCGGCACGGGATACGACTATGTCAGCGCAAGATCAGCAAACCAGGCTGCGCAACACGAGCTCGAGAATCAGCGTCGTATTAATCAGCAGATGTTGGCCGTTAACAAAGAGCAGGCGGAACTGGAAAAGAAGAGTCAGGATATCCAGGGCCGTATTGATGCTATTAAAAAACTACGTGAGTCTCAACAGGGACCGGGTGCAGTGCTTCGCGACATCAAGGCCCGC
>DASSCG010000389.1:0-13426 GCA_035697925.1 Pyrinomonadaceae bacterium | reverse complement strand
CGCCGGAACAAACAAAAGTGCTCGTCCTCCCGGACGCAACACGCGGCGCATTTCTCGCAGACCAGCAACATCATCATCCAGATGCTCAACAACATCGAGGCCGGTCACTAGATCGAAGGTTCGATCCTCGTATGGCAGACGCTCCGCCTCACCTTGTTTCACGTTCTTAAGGCCGCGGGTTTGGCAAAAGTCCAGCGCTTCTGCTGAGACGTCAACTCCTTCTGCCTCGCCGAAGTTTCCCAGCATCTCAAGATTCGCGCCTGTACCGCAACCGACATCAAGAATTCGGGGAGTCGGAGTGTCCAGATCCCCTAAGATCCTCTGGACAAAACTGGCAAGTATTCGACGGCGGCCTACAAACCACCAGTGACTACCTTCGACCCGATACATAATCGGGTAAGTATGTGGCTGCATCTCCTGGGGCAGCGGGTCACTGATAATGTTGGTGGTTGTGGACATCGCTTGATTCCGCGCGGGGGCCCTAACTGCCTAGCCCGCATGGCATTGTAGAACAAATCGGTTTTGGATGTGGGACATCCGCGGCAATTTACAGCAGGGAGGAGGCTGGGGCGGCCACTAGTGCGGCAACCTAACCTCAGGTGTCACGGCGTTCTGCCACGGTTAATCGCAGGGCTGCTCGGTAGCCCGAAACCACTCCACGAACTTGCGGATCCCCTCTTCAATAGGAGTTTGAGGATTGTAACCAAGCAGTTGGCGGGCCCGGGTGATGTCGGCAAAGGTTTGCGGCACGTCACCGGGCTGCGGAGCTTGAGAATCAATGATGGCTTTTTTGCCAAGCTCCTGTTCCAGCAGCGAGATCAATTCTGTTAGTTCTACCGTTCGTGATTCGCCGAGGTTGATCACCTCATAGTTCGTTTGGTCGTAATCAATCGCGGCGCGGACTCCGCCAATAATGTCGTCGATGTAGGTGTAGTCTCGCCGACTCTTGCCGTCCCCAAACACCGGTATTGGTTTACCCTGACTAATCAGGCTGGCGAATTTGTGTATCGCGAGATCGGGACGCTGTCGCGATCCGTAGACCGTGAAAAATCGCAGACAGACCGATCTGAGATCATACAGATGAGAGTAGGTGTGACAGAGCAACTCACCCGCACCCTTAGTAGCCGCATAAGGTGAAATGGGTTGGCGAATCGGATCATCTTCGCTAAAAGGCACCTTCGCGTTAATTCCGTAGACTGACGAAGAGGATCCAAAGACAAACTGCTTCACACCGTGCTTTCGCGCTTCCTCAAGTAGATTGAGCGTTCCGTCGATGTTGGTCTCGCAGTACAACTGTGGATCTTTTAGAGACGGACGCACGCCTGCGCGCGCGGCGAGATGGACGATGGCGTCAAACTGGGTATTGTCGAAGACATTCGCAAGCGCCGCTTGATCTCGAATATCAGCCTCAATCAATTTGTACGCGGGATTCTGCTCGTGAGCTCGGACGTTGTTGCGTTTAATGCTTGGAGCATAAAAGTCGTTGAAATCGTCAACTACTGTGACCGCCCAATCGCCTTCTAACAGTAAGTGGTCAACGAGATGCGATCCGATGAAACCGGCGCCGCCAGTGATGAGAATGTTTTTCATATCAGGATGACTGGTATTTTTTTCTTAAGCTGTTCAAATTTGCATTTAACTTGAGCGATGTCGATCTAATTCACTTCGTTGCATAAATCCACAGGTGCCAGCCCCAGCGAGAGGCAAGTTTTGATTCGAGTGAACGAGGCAGCACGCTTCCAAACAACGGTATCCATCGTTTGTTCAAGAAATATGTCTGCAAGGTTACTTCCGCGAAGTCCTTAAAGAGCTCTCGCGCTTCCGCCCGCGAATAAACTCGCGCCAGAGGATTGCCGGCGCCGTCAGTATTTTGACTAAGAAACTCGTCAGAATTGAGATAGCCGCGCTGATCCTTCTTGAGTTGAGTGGCGTGTTGCCGTAGGGACTCCAGTGGTTCACGCGTTAATCGGTGGACCAGACTGATACCGGGCTCCCATCTTAAAAGGTGTGCTCCTGCGCGTCTCAGGAGAGAAATATTGACCCGATAATTGTAAGAATCGCGGTGGTATAACATCACGACCGCGCGTCCGCCCGGTCGTAGCACACGATGGATTTCCTTAACAGCACCGGCAGTATCAGGTGTGTGATGCAAGACACCGTGCGAGTAAACAAGGTCGAATGAGTTGTCCTCGAAGTCGAGTCTTTCGGCGTCTGCGGTTTGAAACCTTCCGGGGATATTGAACAACTCAAAGCGTTTCTGAGCTAATTCAATTGCCGCATCTGTCAGATCAATTCCCGTGTAATTGGCTCCGGCGCGAGCGAATTGCGCGCCATCTGTGCCGAGCCCACACCCTATCTCCAAAACTTCTAAACCCCTGGCCCCGGTAAAACCGGCAGCTTGCGGAATGTGCCATTCCTTGCTGTAGCGATGCTCTTCGACGAGTTCATAAAATCGCGGAGTACCCGGAGGGGCATCGGCGAACTTAGTGCCACAGGGGTTTGCCTGCCAGAAGGCGCGTACCCTGTCTTTCAAATTACTGGAGTCGGACATGTGGAAGCGAAAGCATAACAGAGCCGGAGTGAGGGCAAAAGACAGCAGTCCGAAGTGGGGATGCCGCGACGAACCTTGCGCGGCGGTCACTGCTACTAACTGAAACTCCTTCACCTGCTTTGCTCCAAGAGGATCAGCATGTTTTTAGCTTTGGGCTAGTGAGCTCAGGATGTTATTGCGGAAGGTGTTACTTTTTCGCTACGGAGAGAATCCGTTCCATCAACTTAGGATCGTTTGGTAGTAAGCCGGATTTAGGAAGCCTGGGCGTCAACGTCGCCCAGTTCGGATCCAACTCAAACACACGACGAAACAACGGGAGTGACTCATCTACACGGCCCATGTTAACTAGCGCAATCGCGTGCCAGTAGATCATTTCAACATTGTCCGGAACTAGTTTTTCGGCAGCGCTATATTCTCGCAGCGCCCCTTCATTGTCTTTATGCTCAACTGCAAGATCCCCCGCATTCATGTGGTTATACGCACGTTGCAGCTTTACCAGGCGACGCAGTTCCATTAAGGGTTCCGGACTGTCGTCAACGCGCAAGTCGAACACGCGATCCTTCCACGCTTGCCCAACTGGCTTCCCAGTGACCACGATCAGAGCGGCAGATTGTTTACCTCGAATGTCTCCACCCGCCGCTTGCGCCGCCTCCAACGCCGCCAGCATCCTGTCCGCGAGATCACCCTGGGTATTCTCAAAGGCTTTGGACATCGCCGGCCAAACTTTATCGTTCAGCATCAGGTTCGCTTGCACTGAGTAGTTCTTGCCGATGATATGTCCGGCCGCTTGAATATCGTTCTTTCCCGTCCATGCGTCGACCCTGCCCTGGGCATCAATCATAGCGACCTGACGCACCTCGCGGCCTTCGTCTCCTGCGATGAGAGCCTTTAACGAATCCGGCGCACTTTTGCCGGCTCGCATTAGATCAAGACCAAGCTTTCCATAGCTGGGATCAACGAAGGATTGTGTGGCTACGGCGCCGACGCCGGCTTCTGCCCATGCAACGATCGGCCCCACTGAGAACCAGTGTGATTGCACTGCAACGCCGAGCTCACCCGTGTTTGGATCCCGAGCAACTATCGAAAATGTATGAACTGGTCGAACAGCTACGCGAACTTTTGACTCGCCCTGAGCCTGGGTCGAATCCAGTAGCAAGGGCGCCGAGAAGATACTCACGGCTACGAAAAACAGAAATGTTCTCATAGGTTTTTCCCGCTAGTTTAGTCCGCAGCTGGATCACGCTAGCTACGAGACGAATGGATAAAAGGGTGTGTTGCGAAAGATCCAAAAGAAAAGCACAAATCCAAATAAGGCCCAGATGTACTTCGCAGGCAGAGTATTCCCTCTGATCGGTTGACCTCGAAGCGCCGCATTTGTGTACTTGAGCAGAGCGTAAATGAGAAATGGCAAGGCCAGTATCAAGAACGGATTCAATTGAAAGGCTGCTGCCAAATTGCCGTGAAGTAGTTGGTGAAGTCCACGCGTCGTTCCACACCCGGGGCAGGTAAACCCTGTTAATGCCCGAAAAGGACAACCAGGGAGTAACGGGGACTTGCCTGGCTCGAGTATGAAGAGAAAGAAAGCGGCAACACCAATGGTTAGCCAAAGCATGAAGACGCTCAAGCGTCGAGTGAATATCTCGTCAACCGCCATGAGTAAAAAACTATCACGTACGAATGCTCTGGGAAAGGACTGGGTCAGCAACTATGACGGTCTGCGTGTTGAGGCTTGATGATCGAAGGTGCGTTTCAGCGAAAGAGGCACGACGAAGTCGTGCCTCAATCAACCTCAACCGCACGGCAAAAGAACTCAGAACCAGCCCTTCTTGTTCTGAATATACGTGCGCACGAAGTCTTCGTCGGACTTTGTGAGGTAGATGATGCCTTCGACCAAACCAACAATAGAGCCGACCCCACAGGTCACAAGAGTAATGACAATTTGAATTATCCCTTCGGTGGTATATCCAAGGATAAACTTGTGAACACCGAAACCGCCTAACAAAATGCCGCAAAGCCCAGCCACAAGCTTTTTATCCGCACCTAGCGCTTTCCAATCAGTCATCTGCCCGGGATTCACAGACTGCATAGGCTGGTAACCGCCGCCCACTGGCGAGAGCGGCGACTGGCAGGTATTGCAATACTGAGCGCTCTCGTCGTTGGTCGCGCCACATTTCGTACAATATCTAGTCATTTGTTTCGTTCTCCAGGAATTTTCATATTTAGTGCAGCGGCTATGAAGAGCCGCGCTTTGACTCGCGAAAGCAGACGCCAAGGACGTTCTCTGCGACCGCATTCGATAGGATCTGGATTCCGCCGCTAATTAATTTTGGATTGCGCCCAGGCCAACTCCCAGAACCATCAGCACCAGATAGATCAATCCCAACGCCAAGCCACTGCCGATCGCAATGAAACTAAATAGCTTGGCTTTTTTGGAGGCATCCATCGCTCCTTGGATGTCGCCAGAAGCTACTTTGCCATTAACCTGTGCCGCAAAAATGATCGCCACTATGGATAGGGGCCAGCAACAGAACAACGAAAGAATGGCCGGAATCAAATAGTTAGGAACATTTGTTGGGGTTGCGGTTGGTGAAGGCGGGGGAGTCCACTGTTGAGACATATTGATCTTTCTCCTGGTTCTATCTGTGATTGATAAAGCTTTGTTGTAATGAAAACGGCGCAGTTACTAAACGCCCGTGCCGTAGGGCCCACCCGGACCTGCGCCAAAATTCTGCGGTGGGGGCGTTGGTTGATCGCCTTTTCGCTTTTCAAAAATAGGCACGCCGATAACGCCACCGATAGTTGAGAATACTAGGAGGAGAACAGCAACAAAGAAGACACCGATGAGCACAAGCGCGATTCCTGTTAGCGGAACCTCAACACCTGAGCGTCTGAAAGCTTCCTCCATTTGCGCGGTGCCAAAGAATAACTGGATAGGTAATCCAATGATGACATAAATTATGGCTGCCATAACTCCAGCCATTGCGCCTACAGCGGCGCCTTCTCCGGGTGTAACCGGTACAGGAGGAGCGCTCTTTATATACATGAAGGACGCCAGCAGCCCTCCCAGTATTGCCCATATACAGCAGCAGGTGCTTACGATTGGGATCACGGACAATATGCCTGCAATGAGGCCACCGACCAGTGCCGGCTTTATTTTGTTTGTCATTAGATTTGAAACTCTCAGCTAACTGATTTAGAGATTAGCACCTGAAGAACAGGGCGGCAGGCAAAATAGCGCGTTGCATAACTAACAAAGAGAGGCCGCAATGTCAATAAAATTGGCTGTAAAATTGGCCGGAGTTATTGGTTGAAGCTTCGCTCGCGCAGCTTTTACCTTTAGTCGGTAAAGATAAAGGTCAAAGGCAATCCTATGCTGCACAGGATCACACATTACTGATCGGTGTGGTGTAATTAATTACGAAAGGTCTTTGAGTTTGGGTCAACGGACTACTTCTATGCGGTCGCCGGGCTGAAGGCGAGGATCCTGGATTTTTCCCCCCTTGATTTCTTTCAACTTGAATCTGGTCGTTACTAATCTTCCATCTCCGCCGTCGCGCGAGATGTCGACGAGCTTTCCGTTCTGGTTTCTGAGGCCACCTGCCGCGAGAATCGCTTGCAGTAGAGTGATCCCTGGTTGGAATGTCTTCTGACCGGGCTGGTTGACGCGGCCGGCTATGTAATAGAACTCCTGAGGCCTGACAGTGACACTGATCGAGTCACCGTGTCGAATTTGAAAGTTAAGAGCTGAAGGGTTGCTTAAGTCCACTATTACCGGGTCTCTTCCAGAGCGCATTATCACGACCCTGGCAGCTTCTGGGCGCGCCTGAGCCTCTGCCATGATTACGTAGAGAGGCACAGCCTCGCGTCTGAGAAATTTGGTTCCCGGGTTGTTGACCTGTCCGGATACGACCACGCTGTGACTTGAATACTGCCGCACGCCTACGGAGACACGGGCGTTTTGATCCACCGCTCGGCGCTTCAGTTCTGTAACCAGCAAAGCTTGGACTTCCTCAACCGTGAGTCCGGATACTGCTATCGGGCCGCCGGCGACAGCCAGATCAATCAAACCGCCCTCGAGCACCGTGTATAGCGTGGATCTGGGCGTGGACGAGTTGAGCAAACGTATGTCCAGGACATCTCCGACTCCAATTTTATAAATGCCGGTCAAAGCAGTCTCGCCATTACCGCCACCAGTGTCATCAGGATTCCGGTTTGCCTGCGGGCGAACCGTACTGAAGGCTCCGAGGACGAGAGATAAGAAGACAGCCGTGGTGAATAGTTTCTTCATGATGCCGGGTGGTGAGTTGTTAACCCTGTGATCAATGCCGTGTGGCTTAGCGTTGAGCGAGTATCTCAGGGCCCCACTTTCTCAACTAGCCACTTCCCTAAATGAGAACAAAAGGCTGAATTAGAAGGCTTTTCCCGCCCCTTTTGTCATTAATGCGATTTTAATGAGCCTAAGGCCCAAAGAATTCTTAGTTTCGTCTCGTACACCAATAATTTCAAGATTTGGATTGCGAGATCTGCGCCCCAACTCAACAAAGCGTGGCGCCTTTGTTATAGTCTCAGGTTTGCTGATCGGGAGATTTTTTCACCCCATAGGACACAACGCGGGCTGATAGCCGCTGAATTACGGATATGTACGAATTTGCTGTTGCTCCAGCGATAACCAACCTTCGGCGTCGTGGAGCCGAAATCACGGAAGTTACGCCAAACGGTCTTGGTGCCGAGCTTGAGCTCGAGCCCGGTGATCGAATTACTCGAGTCAACGGGCGGCCGGTGCGAGACTACCTCGACTTCCGATTTCAGACTGCGGGTGAAACAGAGCTAGTGGTTGAAGTTCGCAAAACTACCGGGGAAGATTGGGAACTCCAGATCGAGCGAGCCGAGGACGAGGACTTTGGTTTCAGTTTCGAGCAGATCGTGCCGCGCCAGTGTGCTAACGAGTGCTTATTTTGTTTTTGCAAGGGGAATCCAGCAGACGCTCGGCCGTCCCTTTTTGTTCGTGACGAAGACATTCGGCTCTCATTCCTCTACGGCAACTACACGACGCTGACTTCAATCACCGAAGATGAGATGGCCCGTATCATTGAACAACGCCTCTCACCGCAGTACGTGTCGATTCATGCGACCGATCTTGACGTGAGGGCCAAGCTCCTTGGAATTGAAAAGCGGCGCGCCGATATCTCGGGGCAAATGTCCCGGTTACTCGACGCGGGCATAGAAATTCACGCCCAGGTTGTCCTTTGCCCCAAAATAAATGACGGAGAGATTCTACGGCGAACCATCGCCGACTTGGCCGCGGACTACCCTCGCATCACAAGTGTGGCCATAGTGCCGTTAGGTCTAACCCGCTACAACACTGATCCTCGCCTTACGCCGGTGACTCCGGAGTTCTGTCGCGAAACGATCAGTGAAGTAACAAAGATTCAAAAGCAACTAAGACAACAGCTGGGAACCACCTTTGCTTTTCTGGGCGATGAAATTTATTTGCGGGCAGGCCGACCGGTTCCGCGAAGAGAGCACTACGGCAATTATCCTCAGATCGAAGACGGCATCGGGATGGTACGTTCATTCGAAAACGAGTTTAACCGACTGTTGCACCGCCTTGAGCGACGGCCGCTCAAAGAGGCTCAGAAGATTTACGGCACAATCCTTACCGGAACTCTTTTCGCCCCCGAGTTGCGAAAGATGATCGAGAAACTTAACACGCGCTTCGGAACCCAAATCCATGTCGCGCCCGTTGAGAATAGATATTTCGGCGGCGACGTTTCCGTCGCAGGATTGCTGACAGGCGGGGATTTTGTCGCAGGACGTGATCATGTACGTGGTAACTTTGTAGTCATTCCTAAGCACACGTTAAAGAGCGACGAAGAAATTTTGCTGGACGGCATGAGTCTGCCGGCGTTGCAGAAAGAATTTGGGCTGCCCCTCTATCCGGCAGATCTCAATTCATTTTCAGGACTTCTTAGTAGATTAAGCCAATAAGCGCGTACATGACTTCCTCCCCGCCAGCTCCGATTTCGTCTCCCTCAGGAAAAAAGATTCTGGATGTGGGCTGCGGGCAGAATAAGTACCCGGGAGCGATCGGCATTGACTCAAATCCCAGGACGAGTGCCGACATAATTCACGATCTGGCTAACACGCCCTATCCTTTTCCGGACAACGAGTTCGATGAAATCATCTGCCGCCACGTGATCGAGCACGTTCCTGACGTGATGGCGTTCGTTACAGAACTTCATCGCATCGCGAAGCCTGGTGGTCGCATTAAGATCGTCACTCCACACTATTCAAATCCCGATTGGGCCACGGATCCTACGCACCGCAATCACTTCAACAGTTACTCATTCACCTGCTTCATGCCTGAGCGTACTCCTTTCCCTTTCTACACAACCGTTGAACTAAAGCCGCTTCGAACATATGTGACGCTTGCCAATCTTTGGCGGGCGTTCGGTTTGGAATTCATCACCAACTTGGATCAACGCTGGCCCGCACTCCGATTCACTCGCAAGTTTTGGGAGTTCTATCTGAGTAGTATTTTTCGAGGCAAAGAACTTCACTTTGAATTCGAAGCCGTGAAAGCAATCGCCGAGCGCTAAGTGCGTCGATCACATCCTTCCGCTCGTCCTAAAGTTTCAGATCAAAACTCGAACTTAGTTGGTACTACATACCAAGTTTTTCGCTCTCGATCGTTTAAGCATTCCCATCGAGTTGCCATACGAATATTCGTACGTTATCCAAATTTACGGAGAGACCATCAATGTGTTGGGCTTAATTGCTAAGAAATTTGTAGGTCACTTTCGGCGATCTGTACGGCACAGGCATTGCCAGTCCAGCTTAAAACGCGCAAAACGTAATGGCAACCCCTGCCTCTATGCACGTTTCGCCCAACCAAACTCAATAGATCTTCGCGACCCGACGGGCGTCTGACAGGGCTTGCCTCGGCTAATAACACCCCCGTTGCCCACACAAGGAGCCAACTATGAAAATTTCAACTTCCTCAGTAAGAGTTTTCGCTAGGCCGGTGTTTGCGACCTTAGCCATCTTGCTGATAGGGACCTTTTGCTTATCGTATTCTCAGACCGTAAGTTCACGAGTCAGTGGAACCATAAAGGATTCGGGCGGATCGGTTGTGCCTGGTGTAACCGTGAAGTTAATTGACACCATCACCAAAGGCGAAGAAACAACTACCACCAATGACGAGGGCTATTTCGTCTTCACTCAAGTCCGTGTCGGTACTTATACGGTTAGTGCTGAACGCACAGGGTTTAAGAGGGCGGAGGTTCGAAATGTCGAGGTTCACGTTGGAACACCGGCCAATCTAGCCATCGATTTGGAACCCGGTGGGCTGACGGAGACTGTTTCCGTAACAGGCTCGGAAGCTCAGTCGTTAATCCGCTCCGAAGATGGAAAACTGAACACCACCATTGACGTCAGGCAGGTTCAAGACTTGCCGCTCAATGGCCGAAATCCGATAAATCTGGCCGGGGGCGCCGCTGGCGTCAATACAAACACGAATGTGCGGCAATCCGTTATCAACGGCCTACGTGGCTCCTTCTCAAATATCACCTGGGACGGAATTTCGATTAACGATAACCTGGTGCGCACCGACGCGCTCTTCGGCGTTAACACTCCTACGGTGGCTGGTGTGGCTGAGTTTTCTTTAACAACGCAGAATGCCGGACCCGATGAGGGGCTGGGAATCGCCCAGGTCAAGCTCACAACCCCACGTGGTGGAAACAGCTACCATGGCAGTGTTTACGATTTCTATCGTAACGACAAATTCGACGCCAACAGCTTCTTCAACAACGCCGGCGGTTTGCCGAAACCAAAGCTTCTCCAACACCAGTATGGGTTCACCGTTGGAGGCCCGTTTTTTATGCCTCGTTTCGGTGAAGGTGGGCCATCACGGACACTCAAAAAGAACCTCTTCTTCTACTTCTTCTACGAAAAAACAAACACTACGCAGGACTTTACGCCGTTGCGCACGGTGCTGTCCGCCGGAGCGCGCCAAGGTAACTTTACATACCTGGCAAGCTGCGGCGCTCCTCCACCAAATGCCACACCAGCCTGTCCCGCTGGTATCACACGCAACCAACCGATCACCGTGAATTTGCTGGCCCTGAGCGGTCGGACGATCGACAGCCGCATTCAACACTTGATTAACCTTACCCCGGCATCGAATAACAATGACGCGGGCGATACGCGAAACACTCAGGGCTTCCGTTTCAATACACCTAACGGCAGCACCCTCCAGAACTTCGGTTTCCGTATCGATTACGACATCAACTCAACAAACCGCGTAGAAGCTATCTACTCGCGCGCCCATAACATTCTGCCAAACGACGTGGCTCTGAATAACATCGGCGAACAATTCCCAGGTTTACCTGGCGGCGGACAGGCATCAGTGCGGCCGCGTGCTTCATTTGCCTGGCACTCGAGCTTCAGCTCCAACCTCACAAATGAGCTGCGTGCTGGTTATGCAAAGAGTACGCCCTCATTCATCAACGACGAGAAATTCGATGTCGGCTACCGTCTATTCCTAGGGCCTTCGAACTCGACTGCACCCTTTACGACAGAGTACATCACCAACCCAATCCAAAACTTCCTGCAACAGGGCCGTGCTCCGACGAGCTACGATCTGATGGACAATGTCGCCTGGGTAAAGGGCAATCACGTGATTAAGTTTGGCTTCCTTGGTCGCATGGTTAGGATTCTGAACTTCAATGACGCCGGCATCGTTCAGCAGTTTTCGGTCGGCTTCAATACCACAACCAATCCGATGCCAATAGCAAATAACGTGGCCAATTTTCCAGGCATCATCTCGAGTACTGAATTCAACAATGCATCGCGCCTACTGGCGGTACTCACCGGTGCTGTCAATGCCGGCCAGCAGACCTTCAACATTACCGACCGCACCTCCGGCTTCCAGCCTGGAGTCGGTTCGATTCGCCACCTTGATTACAACACGGTGGCGTTCTACGGAGGCGACACCTGGCGCATTAAACCCAACTTGTCCATCAACTATGGGCTGCGATGGGAATACATCAGTCCTATCACCGAAAGGGACGGCCTGGGATTGATGCCCAAAGAACTCGGGCTCGAGGTGCTCAGTGATCCAAATGCGGTTCTTGACTTCGCCGGCGCCGGTACCGGACGACCGTTCCTGGCAAGAGACTTGAACAACTTTGCGCCGAATTTGAGTTTCGCATGGGATCCGTTCAACACCGGAAAGACTTCGCTTCGCGGTGGTTTCGCGATCTCTTACGCGATCGACAATAACGCGACGGTACTCAACAATGCCGCCGTCAACGGCAACGCGGGTCTACAGTCAAACAACATAATTTCGACGCTGAGGGGTACGATTACGGGCGGAATCCAAAACTGCACCGGCACACCCCAGACGTGCGTCGGGTTAACCAATGTTCCAACACCTGCTTTCCAGGTTCCGCGTACGTTGGTGAATCAACTCAGTTTGAGTCAAACACCCACTCTCTTCACCACGGAGTTTAATCTCGCGACGCCATATGCCGCGCAATGGAATATTGGCATCGAGCGTGAGATTTTCGGGGACACGGCACTCTCAGTCGGTTACACAGGAAATCGCGGGATCCAACTTACCCGCGGCCTTGACACCAATCAGGTGAGAATCTTCGAAAATGGATTCTTCCCAGATTTTCTGAGGGCTCAGGGAAACCTGACCGCGATACGAGCCGAGAATGTTCGCCGGGCTGGATTAGGGCTGGCAGCGCTTCCGGTTAGTGCCGCCTTTAACTCCTCAGTTCCGGGCAGCGTGCAACTATCTGTTTTCCCAAGATTGGGCACCAACGGCGGTAATCTGGCCAACGCGGCCATTATCACCTTGATTGATCAAGGTCAGGTCGGTGAACTAGCTTCAAACTATGTTTCGCAGCGAAACACCTTCCTTACAGGAGCTCCTATCGGCACCACCGGCCTCACGATGTTGACGCCAGGTTTCTTCCTGCCCACGAATCCAAACGCTTTTGTGACGGACTATGTCGGCAGCAGTGGTTGGTCGGATTACCACGGGCTACAGGCTGAAATTCGCAAACGCCTGAGCAACGGTTGGTATTACCAGATCAACTACACCTGGAGTAAGGCATTCACAAACGCAGAACAGGCACAGGCAGAATTCCTGCCGTATCTTGATAACACCATCGGCGACGTCCTCGAGAAGAAGCGTAATAACCAGGACGTGCAGCACGTGCTTAAAGGCAACGCCGTGTACGAACTGCCATTCGGCCCGGGTAAGGCATATTTCAACAGCGGCGGCCTTTCAGGAAAACTCCTGGGTGGCTGGCAAATAAGCACCATCGCTCAAATCAGAACTGGAAGACCGATCACGTTTGTTTCCGCACGCGGAACCCGCAATCGCGCAGGTCGCTCGGAAAGAAACACTCCGAACACGACGCTGACTCTGTCTGAACTACAGAGCATGGTTGGCTTGTTCCACGCTCCCGGTACCGGGCTTCCGCTTATGGTTGATCCGAGGCTGATCGGCCCTGACGGGCGCGCTAATCCCGAATTCCTTAGCAATCCCGCAGCGGGTACCTTCGGCAATTTGAGTCTGACGCCCGTTGACGGACCTGGTTACTGGAGCGCGGATGCGGCGTTGATCAAGAGGACCCGATTCACGGAGAACTTGAACCTCGAACTTCGGCTTGAGGCCTTCAACGTTTTCAACCATACCAACTTCAACGTGGACAATAATCTGGATATAAACAGTACGAACTTTGGGAAGATCACCTCTACAAGTTTCGGAGGCAATCCCAACGAGCGCATTATCCAGTTAGCAGCCAAGTTCAACTTCTAACTTGCATCTCATGACGACCCTTCGGGAGTCGCCAAAGAGAT